>NZ_JBHWWZ010000054.1:0-32582 GCF_042730275.1 Rhodococcus sp. NPDC060086 | reverse complement strand
GGGCGGAAGACGTCACGATGCGCGTGTCCCGCGTGCACATATGTGCACGCGGGACACGTCACGACTTCCGCAGGCGCGGTCGGGTCAGAGGTACTGACCGCAGGTCGGCCACGCACCGGCGCCCTGGCCGGCAAGGACATTCTCGGCGACGCGAATCTGCTCGGCCTTGGAAGCATTGCTGGCAACACCGGTACCGCCGTACGCCTCCCAGGTGCTCTGGCTGAACTGGAGGCCACCGTAGTAGCCGTTACCGGTGTTGATCGCCCAGTTTCCGCCGCTCTCGCACTGCGCGACGGCATCCCAGTTGCCGGATGCTGCGCTCGCGGTGCCGGAGCCCAGGGCGAAGGGAGTGACGACGAGGGCTGCCGCGGTGGCGACGGTACCCAGGGTGCGCTTGATGTTGAACTGTGCCATGTCTGGTGAATCCTCTCGGCTGCTTCTGCGGGACCCGGGACCGAATGTCGGTCGGATATCGATCGCCGGAAAGTCGGCGACTCGATTTGTCTCGCAACTGCCCCTCGGGGGTGGTTGATCGGATTGTCCGCGGGGCAGATTCAGCGGCTGCGGGTCCGGGGTAATGACCTGTTCGTTGTCGGTCGATAACAACGTTAAAGGCCAATCACGAAAAGGTCACGGACCGATTTATTGGCACATTCGTGCTGAAATAACCTTGATCAACAAGGATTTCGCCAGGTAACGAGAGGGAAATCGAACTCGGCGGCACGTGGGATCACACGCACGTAATGTGCCGAGGGTCACAGAACAAGCTGGTAGAGGGCGCGCAAATCGGACAAGAGAATTGCGTCCGAATCGCGCCGAATCCGAAGTGTGACGTTATTGGTCGTCGTCACTCGACGGTTCGAAATCGAGTCCGCTCTCCTGCTCGATGAGGTGCCGGAAAGGCTCGAGATTGCGCAACGATTCGCCGCGCGACACGCGCCACTCCCACTCACGCTTGATCGACGTGATGAATCCGATTCCGAGGATGATGTTGAAATCGTAGTCGGCGGCTTCGAGAACTTGGCCGAGCAAGACGTCGAGTTCGTCGGCGGTGACGGACTGCTCCGATATCCGGCCGACGAGATAGATGTCGCCGACCTTGTCGAGTGTGTACGCCACTCCGTACAGTCGGCGATTACGCCGCAGCAGGTACTTGTAGACGCCCTCGAAATTCTCGTCGGGCTTGCGGCACACGAACGCTTCGACGCGCAGGCCGTGCGTACCGACCGTCAGCAGTGTGGTGGTCTTCAGCTTGTTCTCGCCGGGCAGTTCGACCACGAAGTGGCCGCCCTCCTTACGTGAGAACTCCAACTCCCGATCGCGCAGTGTCGCCTCGATCAGTTCGCTCAGCCGTTCGCTCACGCCTTCACTCCACTCGTCCGACGCAGTTTCCACAGTCCGCGCTGCCTCCGCAGCGAATATTCTGTCGAACCGAACGCGCGGTTCCGGCGCATTCCCGCCCGTCGATAGCTCTCGAGCAGCCCCTCCGCGGTGTGCTCCCACGAGAAGTTCTCGGCGTGCTTCGGCGCAGCTTCCGCATACGCGGCAAGTCTTCCCGGATCCGAGACGAGCGACCCCAATGCGGCCGCCCAATCATCGATGCGGTGCCCGGAGACGAGCACTCCGGTCTCACCGCTGCGCACCGCGACGCCGAGCCCGCCGACATCGGCCGCGATGACCGGCGTCCCGCATGCCTGCGCTTCGATCGCCACGAGCCCAAAGGACTCCGAATAACTCGGCACTGCAACAAGATCCGACGCTCGGTAGACTCGGGCGAGACGGTCGGACGGCTGCGGGGGCATGAATGTCACCCGTGCTGCGATCCCGAGTTCACGGGTGAGTTCGATCAGCGAATCCGGCCGTTCGAGACCGCTCCCCGACGGACCCCCGACGACGAGCACCCGCAGCGGAACGTCGGGTGCATCGGCAATCGCCTTCGCTGCAGCGCGCAGCAGTACATCGGGTGCTTTCAACGGCTGGATCCGGCCGACGAACGTCACGATGGTCTCTCGCGGATCGAGCCCCAGCTCGGCCCGCGCAGCGTCCCGGTCGCCGGGACGGTAGCGCGACAGATCCGCCCCCGGAGCAACGACGTCGATCCGCGACGGATCGGCACCGTAGATACGTTCGAGCGCGGCAGCCTCATCGGTGGTGTTCGCGACCATCCGGTCGGCCTCCGCGACCACCTGTTGTTCGCCGATCTGCCGCGCGGCGGGTTCGGGCTTGTCGCCTGCTGCGAGCGACGCATTCTTCACTGCGGCAAGCGTGTGCGCGGTGTGGACCAGCGGCACCCCCCACCGGTCGCGCGCAAGCCACCCGACCTGGCCCGACAGCCAATAGTGCGAGTGCACGAGGTCGTAGTAGCCCTGCGGATGCCGAGCTTCCTCACGCAGCACACCCGCCGCGAAGGCGCACAGCTGCGTGGGCAGGTCGTGTTTGTCGAGCCCTTCGAACGGTCCCGCTTCGATGTTGCGTACCAGCACGCCGGGAGCGGCGTGTTGCACGGCCGGATCGGCCGACGAGGTCGCGCGCGTGAAGATCTCCACTTCCACGCCGCGACGTGCCAGTTGGATCGCGGTCTGCAGGACGTACACATTCATGCCACCGGCGTCACCCGTGCCTGGCTGCGCCAGCGGTGAGGTGTGGACCGATATCACGGCCACGCGGTGTGGGCGGCTGGGCTGGGACGTCACCCCTCCATACTGCCTTGCCCGTCGTTGTCGCGAGGACTCGACCTCCCGCCTATGTCCCCGCCGCCGGTGCGTCCACCGACTCGACGAACTCGGTCACCTCGGCCACGAACCGCGCAGGATCCTCGACGAACGGGCCGTGATCGACACCGTCCCAATAGGAAGTCGACGCGTTGGGCAGCAGCGACTCCGCGTGTCGCGCGGCGGAGATGTCGACCACCGAATCCGCGGTGCCGTGCAGGATCAGGACCGGGATTTCGAGACTGCGAAGCAGGTCGTCGTTGCCTACGGCACGGTCGAACAGGGCGCCCCGCACGTGTGGGGTGGTACTCAGGGACGCTCCGAACAGCGCCTGCGAGACCGCTCCCTTTCCTTCCGGAGGCCCGGTCAATGCGGCACCGAACGAGCTGAGCGCCGCGATCGCCTCGCGCGGCTTCTCCGACATGGCCGCGGGAATCGCGGCACGCATCGCAGCGCCGACCTTCCCGCCCTTCTCGCCTCGTCCGATGCTCGTGATGGCACCGACCAGCACGACACCGGCCACCTTCGCCGACCCGTGCACCGCGAGATAGTCGCAGATCACCAGGCCGCCGTAGGACCATCCGAGCAGCACCGCATTGTCGGCATGTTCGGCGTCCAGCACCGCGTGCACGTCGGCCGCCCAGTTCTCGGAGTTGTCGTAGCCGCCCTGCGGAGCCCCGCTGTATCCGTGTCCGCGCAAGTCCACGGCAATCACACGGAACGTGCGAGCCAGATCGCCCAGAACGTCCTCACCCCAGCACCGCGACGACTGCGCCCATCCGTGCAGGAGGACGAGCGGGCGGGCGGATTCGTGCCCGAAGGTGCGGTACACGATCGGGGTGCCGTCGCTGCTGACTACTTCACGCACTGTCATGGCGGTCACTGTAGCCGCGCACGGAGGTGGATCCCGGCCGCGCACGCCACCGCGATCACGCCGGCCGCGACACCCACTCCGTATCCCGCGCCTGCATCGACCCGGTCGATGACCTGCCCGACCAGGGCCGACCCTGCGGCCACCCCAACGCCGAGACCCGCGACGGTCCAGGTGATGGCCTCGGTGAGTTGACCGGACGGCACGATCTGCTGTGTGAGCGAGGTCGCGACGATCATCGTCGGCGAGATCGCCAGACCGGCGAGCAGATACAGCACTGCAAGCATGGGTACCGATCCGGCGAGCAGCAGCGGCCACAGCATGAGCGCGACCAGGCCAGTTGCGATCAGTAACTGTCGGGTCAACGACGACGTCGTCACCCGTGCACCGAAGACGATGCCGCTGATCGCCGAGGCGAAAGCGAACAGCGCCACCACCACCGTCGCGGCGCCGGGAACTCCGTGTTCTGCGGTGAACGCGATCCCGACGACGTCGATGACTCCGAAGATCACGCCCATCGCGAACATGACGGCGATCAGCGCAACGAGCACCGGCAAGCGCAACAGGTTGGCGTTCGGCGTCTCTGCCGTGCGGGACCGCACCGCCGGCTCCGTTCCGCGTAGCCCGGCGAGTACGAGGGTGCCCACGAGCAGCAGAATCGCGCCCAGCAAGGGTCCGGCCTCGGGGAACAGGGCGATGCTGAGTCCGACGGACAGCACCGGTCCGACGATGAAGCACATCTCGTCGATCACGGCTTCGAGTGCGAACGCGGTGCGTAATAGCGGTGTTCCGCCGTACAGCGCCGTCCAGCGCGCCCGCACCATCGCGCCGATCGTCGGCATCAGACCGGCGGGGATCGCGCACAGGAACAACAGCGGCACAGGCCATTCGAACCGTACGCCGAGGAGCATCGTGAGGGTGGCCGCTGCACTGATCGCGGCGGCCGCGGGCAATACCCGCTGCTGGCCGAGCCGGTCGACGGCCCGCGACACCAGGGGTGTCATCACTGCGTACGACAGCGCGAACACTGCGGACAGCGCACCGCCGAGCGCGTAGTCGCCCCGCAGCTGGGAGAACATCGTGACGATGCCGATCCCGATCATGGCGATCGGCAGGCGCGCGACGAACCCCGCCGCGCAGAACGCGACGGAGCCCGGCGCGGTGAACAGAGTGCGGTATGAACCGCCCGGTTGCTGGGACACCTCGGTGGGATTTCCTCTCTCGGCACCGCGCACGGCCGTACGTGTGCCAGCATGCAGCGTATGGGCGTTCTGGTCTGCTTTCACGCGCACCCCGACGACGAGGTCTTCACGACCGGCGGAGTCATGCGCCTCGCTGCCGACGCGGGGCACCGGGTGGTGCTCGTCGTCGCAACGGATGGCGCCGCCGGCGAACACCCGGCCGGGCTGCTTGCCCCAGGTGAATCGCTCGCAGATCGACGGATGCGGGAGCTCGAACGATCCGCCGAAGCGCTCGGCGTGGCGCGGCTCGTATCGCTCGGATACCCCGATTCCGGAATGGCCGGAACACCGGAGAACGACAACACCGCGGCGTTCGCGAGAGTCGACGTGGACTCTGCAGCCGCCCGGTTGGCCGCCGTCATCGAATCCGAACGCGCCGACGCGGTCACCATCTACGACGCCCACGGCGGATATGGACACCCCGATCACGTGCAGGTCCACCGTGTCGGGGTGCGCGCAACAGAATCGACCGGCCACGACGCGGTGTACGAATCGGCGATGAACCGCGATCATCTCAGGCGGCTACTCGCCGCGAACCCCGAGGTGACGAGCGATGCGCACCCACCCGACCTCGACACGTTCGGCTTACCCGAGTCCGAGCTGACCACGGCCGTCGACGTCACCGGCACCATCGCCGCGAAGGTCGCGGCCATGCGCGCACACGAATCTCAGATCGGTGACTTCGGCCCGATGCTCGGCATGACCGACGAACAGTTGCGGGCCGCATTCGGAATCGAGTGGTTCCGGCGGCGCGGCGGCGCACCGGGACTGCAGGAGACGTCGCTGCGATTGTGACCGGAAATCATCCCCGAGCTCCCTAGGAAAGGCGAGTGCCTGTGGAACAACGAATCACTGTCACGCGATCGATCGCTGCGCCACCGGGCGCGGTGTGGGCGGTCCTGACAGACCTCGACTCCGCTCCGGACACTCTCAGCGGCGTCACTGCCGTCGAACGCCTCGATGGTGGAGGCGAGTACCGGGTCGGCACCCGGTGGCGCGAGACGCGGGTGATGTTCGGCAAATCCGCGACCGAGGAGATGCAGGTGGCGGAGGCCGTGCCCGAACAGCGCACCGTCGTCACAGCCGAATCCGGCCGCGCGCGATATCGGACGGTCTTCGAGCTGACACCGACCTCGACGGGAACTGATCTGGCGATGGAGTTCTCGGGCGACTCCGGTCCGCTCGGCGCTGCCGCGCAACTGCTGATGACGCTAGCCGCTCCACTTGCGAAACGTGCGACCACCAAGGCGCTACGTCAGGATCTCGACGACATCGCCGCTACGGCCGAACGAAGGGTATGAGCGATGTCCCTGCTCACGCGGTACCGCGAAGGCGGTGCGACGCTGCCGTTCGGCGATCTGCTCAGCGCGCACGACGTCGCGATGGAAGGCTACTTCTGGCGATTCACCCAACCCGGCACCGGGCGGGTGGTCATCGCATTGTGCGGTATCAACCGGGCGGCCGACGGGAACTGGGCGACGCTCGGGCTGGCAGCGCATCCGGGTGGCTTCCTCCGCACCGAGGCCCACCCGGACGGCACCGCGCATCCGAGCAGGCTCGGTGCCCTCGCCGGGACGGCGTTCAGCGCAGGCAACGATCGTGTCCGCATGGATCTCGGGCCCGACGCACAGCTCGACGTCCGTGTCACCCCGACCCTGCCGTGGCCGCGGCGCCGCTTCGGCGGGTCGAGCGTGTTCCAGTCGGTGCCCGCGTTGAATCAGTACTGGCATCCGTGGTTACTGGGTGGACGGGCGGAAGGTCGCGCCGTACTGGGCGACGAGGTGTGGGAACTCGACGGCGCGCAGGTGTACTGCGAAAAGAATTGGGGCCGAGGCGGTTTCCCCGACTCCTGGTGGTGGGGGCAAGCACAGGGATTCCGGGATCCGTCGGCGTGCGTCGCATTCGCCGGTGGCGAGATCCACACCGGACCCCTGCGCACGACAGTGACCGCGGTCGTGGTGGCGCTGCCGGGTGGGCGCGTCATCCGACTCGGCAATCCGGTGGTGTCCCCGATCCGCGCCCACGTCACCGACGAATCGTGGTCGCTGCGCGGCGGCAACCGGCGGTGGAACGTCGAGATCGAAGGGAGCTCCCCGATCGGGCGTGCGCACGTACTGCCGGTGCCGCTTCCCGCGCAGCGCCGCAATGTAGCCGGTTCGATCGAGCACCTGGCCGGAGCGCTACGGGTGACCGTCCGGGAACGGGGCACGGTGGTGTGGGAGGACGAATCTTCGCTTGCCGCACTCGAGCACGGCGGGCTCGACCGGGCGGAGACCGAGCTCCGTCGCCGCGGGTCGGCACCGGACGCAACAGACGCATCTCCTTCTCAGCAGTAACGAATCCGTAACTGCTGCTAACGGATACACGCCCGACGACGACGATCCACGTGAGTTCACGGCGCCGTACTGCGAGGGAAGTTGAGACCATGACGAACCACCGGATCAGCGCATCGATCGCGCTCGTTGCCGCCGCAGCCCTGCTCACCGCGTGCGGTGACAGCGACACCGCGACCACTCCTACGACATCTGCCGCGCCGATCACCACCCCGGCCGGCGCCGACCAACTGCAGAAACCCGAACCCGCCGAGCGAACACCGGCCCCGGAAACATCGGCGCCGCAAGAGAGCACGGGCCCCTGCGTCGACCCGGCTTCGCCCATGGTCACGGACGCGCTTGCCTCGCTGGGCGCTACAGCGCCGGGCGGGAGCCCCTGGATCGCGGGCGCCTACTCGGACGTCACGGGTTCCTGCGGGGAGTTGCTGTGGCTGATGGCGGAAACACCGGGTGGGACGGCAAGTTCACCGTCGCACGTGCTGTTCTTCCGCGACGGCACCTACCTCGGCACCGCCACCTCGGATTCCTACTCGTACACCCACGTGGTGGGCGCCGACGGTTCGACGGTGTCGGTGCAGTACCGCTGGCTTGACCCGGAGGACGCGAACTGCTGCCCGTCGGGCGGGCCCGCCGTCATCGACTACACGTGGGACGGGTCGCAGGTGGTGATGCAGCCACCGCTGCCGCAGCAGATGCTCGATTCCTACGGTCCGCGATAGCCGACACCGCGCCGGTCCTCAGGCCGCTGCGCGTCGCATGACACCGAGCGGATCGGAATACAGCACGCTCAGCGACACCACCCCCGCAGCATGGGCCTGCACCCCGTTGCCGAACCCGGTGATGTGAACGTCCTTTCGCGGCAACGAGGATGCGCGCTCGAATGCTTTCGCCACGTACGCGATCCCTTCGGGATACTCGGTGAAGGCCTGCCCGCCGAGAATCACGCGGTCGGGATTGAACAGGTCGCGGAGGATTGCGACAGTCCGACCGAGGGCAGATGCCCGATCCACGAGAATGGTGCGTGCCGCTTCCGACCCTTCACGCGCAAGTCCGTACAGCGCGCGGATCGACCGGTCGCTGCCTGTGAGTAGTCCTTCGCTACGGGCACGTTCGAGCACGGCCTGGTCGCTGATCGTCGCTTCGAGGCATCCTGTTCCACCGCAGGCGCACCGCGCCGACGATCCGGTGGGCAGGTGGGAGATCGACCCGGGTCCGGTCGTCGGTGTATGAACCTTGCCGTCGAATGTGATGGCGATACCGACTGTTTCGCGTGCGTAGATGTAGAGACCCGCACCCGTCGTGCCGACAGAACTCTTGTTCGGGGTCAAAAGGAGTTCTGCAGCGGCCATCGCCTCGACGTGCGCGGCCACCGACACCGGCAGACGCAGACCGAGCCCCACGGCCTCGCCCACACGGGCCTGCGACCAGCCGAGCCTCGGATGGTCGACGATTCCGGTCGTGGAGTCGACACGCCCACCGATCGCGACACCCGCCCACAGCGCAGTACGGCGGTGCCACCGCGAAACGAAGGCCTTCGCGCTGGCGGTGATCGAGGCGAGTGCGCTGTCCTGGTCTCCACTGGGCGTGGGAATCTCGACCGCACCGATGATTCGGCCGCGAAGGTCTGCGGCGACGATCCCGGTGGTGACGGCGCCGATGTGGATTCCGACGGTGAGGAACTGCTCGTGGTCGACCTCCACCGGGATCCGCGGACGGCCGATGGCGCCGGATTCGGTGAGGTCGGCGCGTTCGCGCAGCAATCCTGCGGCGAGCAGTGCGGTCACCTGCCGATTCACGGTGGCGATGCTCAGGCCGGTGGCCTTGGCGATCAGGTCACGGGAAGCGGGGCCGCGATCGGCCGCGACACGGAGCACCGACCCCGCGGCGCCATCGGCGATCCGCAGGTGGGGGACGACGATCCGCACGTGCGTCTGGCTGCGGCGGGACGCCGGAGCGAGCGACGCCGGACGGGAGACATCGGTGTGGGATGTAGCAGGACGGAGCAGGGTGGGAGCTGACACGTTCGAGGTTCCTTGCGACTCGGTCCCGGGCGTCTCGACGAGAGCGCGATGCTCGAACGCGAGTGGATTGACCCGGAGTGGCACGATACGGACGTCGACGCGCCTGACCTCGACGTGCACGAGGCACGCAGATGAAGGATTCCTGAGCGGAAGCCGGGATGGTCGGCGCGGATCTACCTACCGCAGCAACGACAACAGAGTTCGCGAGCCAGGGGAAGCCGGGAGCCCAGTGCGGCGGTCACATAGGTGACGCGCGGGGCGGCGACTCGACCGGGCGACATGCCACGAAGGTTATGTCACGGTTCGGATTCTCCACAACTGGAAGGGAAATGCGCCCGTGACCGGACGGACGATCCACTCGGCGCGCGGCTCGGTCAGCGCGTGGTTCGGGCCGCCTCCGTCTCCGCGGACAACGGCGCCACCAGCGCAGCTTCCCACGCATCGACCAAGGCGGACAGCTCGGCATGCGACGGATGTCTGCCCTGGGCATCACACCGCGACAGCGCTCGAACGATGCTTTCGTACACGAGCTCGAGACGCTGATCGACCACATCGAGTGGGAGATGCGCGGCGGATTCCCGCAACGCCAGGTCGGCGACGCGGCCGTTCGACGTCGACATCGCAGCGGCAGCGTGTTCGGAGAGTCGACCGTCGTCGAGGAGCCGGTAGAGCATGGCAACGTAGTGATTGCTGCGACCGAGAGTGTTCGCGAGAGGCTCCGCGACTGCCCACAGGGCATCGCGGGTGGACAATGCATGCCCGTCCTCGAGGAACCGTCGAACGAGTGCGCCACGCTCGGCGTCGACCGCAGGGAAGCGATGATCGGCCACCGCGTCGAGTAACCCGTCCTTGGTACCGAAGTAGTAGCCGATGACCGAGGAATTGTGCTGACCGGCTGCCTTCCGGATGTCTGCGAGGGTGACACCGTCGTAACCGCGCCGCGCGAACAGTTTCTCGGCGACTTCGATCAGACGGATGCGGGTACGCTCTCCTGAGCTGTAACGCCCGCGATTCATCGTCATGAAAGTCGACGTTAGCGCCGGTGACAGCGATCTGCAGGACGAGCGCACCTCCGTGCCGGGCAACCGGAGAATCGGCCGAGCGCGTCAGCACCGTCGCCACTACGATTCGACGTATGACCATTTCTGCCGAGTCCCGCATCGCCGTCGTCACCGGAGCCTCCTCCGGCATCGGAGAGGCCGCCGCACGCACCCTCGCGGCGCAGGGTTACCACGTCGTCGTCGGTGCGCGGCGCCTCGACCGTCTGCAGACACTGGCCGACGAGATCGGCGGCTCGGCCCTCGAATTGGACGTCACCGACGAGGATTCCGTGGACGCGTTCACGACGGTCCTCCCGCGTGTGGACGTGCTGGTCAACAACGCCGGTGGCGCGAAGGGCCTCGCCACGGTGCTCGACGCCGTCGAAGACGACTGGCGCTGGATGTGGGAGACCAATGTCATCGGTACCCTGCGTGTCACCAAGGCCCTGCTGCCGAAGCTCATCGATTCGGGCGACGGACTGATCATCACGATCACCTCGGTCGCCGCGTTCGAGGCATACGACAACGGCTCCGGGTACACGACGGCCAAGCATGCGCAGGCGGTCCTGCACCGCACACTGCGCGGGGAACTGCTCGGCAAACCCGTCCGTTTGACGGAGATCGCGCCCGGCGCGGTCGAGACCGAGTTCTCGCTGGTCCGTTTCGAAGGCGATAAGGATCGCGCCGACAAGGTGTACGACGGCATCACCCCGCTCGTCGCGCAGGACATCGCGGAGATCATCGGGTTCGTCGCATCGCGTCCGTCACACGTGAACCTCGACCAGATCATCGTCAAGCCTCGCGATCAGGCAAACGCGGGACGGTTCAACCGCACCGCAGACTGACGGTCGTCTCGCGGCAGTAGTCTCGCGAGGTATGCAGCAACAACGCCTGTCGCCCGGTCCCCTGCTCGACGAGAACGGCACCCTCGCACAAGCCGGTTGGGCTGCGAGCGAGGTCCGCGCGTACGACCGGAAACGTGTCGCGGCGTCGAAGCTGCGGATCAAGGAATGGGACTACTACTGCGTCCTGGCCGATGGCGATGCCGGCCCCTACGGCATTGCGTTGACCGTCGCCGACAACGGATACATGGGTCTGCTCGGCATCAGCTGGCTCGACCTCGCGGGCCGCACGGAGGTCACCGAGAACAAGCTCGTCCCGTTCCCCCTCGGACGCATGGGTATGCCGAGCAGCGCCGACGCCGGCGATGTCGTGATCCACCGCGGCGCGATGCGGATCGAGTTCCGAAACGAGGGGCAGGCACGACGTCTGATCGTCGACCACCCCGGCTTCGACGGCGGTCGCGGACTGTCGGGCGAGTTGTTGTTGTCGCAGCCGCCGATGGACCGCGTGGCGATCGCCACGCCGTTCCCGCGCGCGCCGAAGGCGTTCTATTACAACCAGAAGATCAACTGCCTGCCTGCGTGGGGTTCGATCAGGGTCGACGGCGTCACTCGCGAGTTCGACGCGACCAGCGCATTCGGGGTCTTCGACTGGGGTCGCGGGGTGTGGACGTACGACAACACCTGGTACTGGGGTTCGGCCTCCGGACTCGTCGACGCAGTTCCGTTCGGGTTCAACCTCGGTTACGGCTTCGGCGACACCACCGCGGCGAGCGAGAACATGGTGTTCCACGACGGCGTCGCCCACAAGCTCGACCGCGTCCATTTCCATCGGCCCGCCGACACCTACGACGGCGCACCGTGGCGGTTCACGAGCAGCGACGATCGCCTCGAGATGGAGTTCGATCCCCTCCTCGACCGCGCTGCCGATGTCAACGCCCTTGCGCTCCGTTCGACGCAGCACCAGGTGTTCGGCCGCTATTCCGGGTTCGTGTTGCTCGACGACGGCACACGCATCGAGGTCGAGAACCTGCTCGGTTTCGCCGAAGAGGTCCGCAACCGCTGGTGATGCCCGCCGCCCCCTCCCCGAGCGAATGTATCCTTCGTCTTCTCAGTCCTACCGGGTGTGCCATTCGCTCAGTTGGGGGGTGGGTTCGGCGGTCAGATCACGCAGTTGACGGTCACGGGTTCGGGATGCAGTCGCACACCGAACATGTCCTCGACACCGTCGCGCACCTCGCGGGCGAGCGCGACGAGATCCGCGGTCGTCGCCGACCCCCGGTTGGTCAACGCCAAAGTGTGTTTCGTCGACAGACGTGCGGCCGCCTCGTCTCCCGGGAATCCCTTGACGAATCCTGCGCGTTCGATGAGCCATCCCGCCGACAGCTTCGTCCCGCCGACGGCGTCGTACCGGGGTATACGCACGTCCGCACCGACGCGTTCCGTGATCGCCGCGAGGACGACCGGCAACCGGTCGTCGGGCACCACGGGGTTGGTGAAGAACGAGCCGGCGCTCCACGTGTCGTGATCGACGGGGTCGAGCACCATGCCCTTGCTCCGCCGCAGCGCGAGCACCTTGTCACGCACGCGCGCAGTGGGGAGTCGCTCTCCTTCTTCCGCACCGAGCGAGGTCGCGAGTTCGCGATAGCCGAGAGCTGCGCTGGCCCCGTCGGCACGCACATCGAGTTCGATCTCGAGGACGAGCGCGTCGTCGGAATGTTTGAGGACACTCGTGCGGTATCCGAGCCCGAGCGCCTCCGGGCCGACCCACTCGTCGACGCCGCTGCCACGGTCGAGGAGCCTCACTCGCCGCAACACCGACCCGACCTCCACCCCGTACGCTCCGACGTTCTGCACGGGAGTCGCACCGGCAGAGCCGGGGATGCCGGACATGCATTCGAGACCGCCGAGTCCGGCCGCAACGGTGCGCGCCACGACGTCGTCCCACTCCGCACCCGCCTCGGCGCGGACGGCTTCGCTGCCGACGTCGACCCGTGTGTTCGAGACCTTGACGACGACCCCGTCGAATCCATCGTCGCCGATCACCAGATTCGAGCCGCCCGCGAGCACGAGAACGGGGACGTTCTCGGCGTCAAGACACCGCATGACCTCGATCAACGTCTCGGTTGAGGCGCAGTCGGCGAGGTAGTGGGCGGGGCCGCCGAGCCGCAATGTCGTCAGCGTCGACAGCGGCACGGATTCGGTGACTGCGGCTCCCGCGTCGACGAGCCGGGCCCTGATACGTGGATCAAGCACCTGCAAACGGTAGCGTGCCGGATATGGGCAGCCCTATCGACCACTCGACGCACTACTCGTTTCCGCCTGCGGCAGTGCACGCGGCATTCGTCGACCCGCAGTATTGGAACAGCCGCCTCGCGGAGGTCGGTGGTCCGGGCGCTGCGGTCGAGAACATCCAGACCGGTGACAACACGATCGAGCTCGACCTCCGTCAATCGATTCCCGCCGAGCATCTCCCCGTCATGGTGACGAACATCCGTCCGGGCGATCTCGTCATCCGACGCCATGAAGCGTGGGAGCGCCTGGACGGTGACCGGGCTCAGGGCCGGTTCTCTGCCGGTGTCGAAGGGATGCCCGGCGCCGTCGAAGGAACCCTCGCGCTCATACCGGACGATGCGGGATCGCTGGTACTCATCGAGGGCACGGTCGAGGTGAAGATCCCGTTTCTCGGCGCGAAGATCGAGGGCATGATCGTCAACGAGCTCGTGGGGCTGTTCGACTCGGAGAAGACCTTCACCGCCGACTGGCTGGCCGCCGCAAACCCCTCCTGAGGTAGCGGACGATTTTTCCGGACCGCATGCGGGCCGGTACGCTGGCCCGCCGTGGCACGGCGTAGCAACTTCTCCGCCCGCTTTCCGTATTCAACGGAGCGGGTGTATTCGGCGCTGTCCGACCCCGATCATTGGGAAGCCCGCATGTCGGAGATGCGCAAGTACTCGGAGAACCACGTCGAGGAATTCACCGTCACCGACAGCGGTATCGACCTCGTCCTCCACCATGTGATTCCTCGCTCGGAATTGCCGGAGATCGCCCAGACCGTGATCAAGAAAGACATGATCATCACCCGCACGGAGTCGTACGGCCCGTTCGGCTGCACGACGACGGGCCGCTTCAACGCATCGATACCCGCTGGTCCGGGAGGTCTCTCCGGCACCATGGAGTTGTTCGCGAGCGCCCCCGGATGTACGTTGCGGACCTCGTCGGAGGCGAAGGTCAATCTGCCGTTCATCGGCGGAAAGCTCGAAGAGCTGATCCTCAGCAACCTCGTCGAAGTGTTCCGCACCGAGGCTGCGATCACCGCCGACTGGCTCGCACGGCAGTAGGGCGGTGCGTGGACAGCACCCGGAAGGCGTCGCCACCCGCGGCACCACCGGAATCAACCGATTGCGCCGCAGTGACCGCTGGACGGTCCACGAGCCCGTCGCGACACGTGTACTGACGCAGACCTCGAGCCCGCTGGCCGTCGACCTCGGCTACGGCGCGATGCCCGTCACCACTCTCGAATGGGCTGCACGTCTGCGCACGGTACGGCCGGATCTTCGGGTGGTCGGCCTCGAGATCGACCCCGATCGTGTCGTTCCGGGGCGCGACCGGGTGGAGTTCGCCCGCGGCGGCTTCGAACTGGCAGGCCTGCGGCCGACGCTGATCCGTGCGTTCAACGTTCTGCGCCAGTATCCGGAAGAAGCGGTCGCACCGGCGTGGGAGCGTCTACGTTCGGGGTTGGCTCCGGGCGGGTTGATCATCGACGGCACGTGTGACGAACTGGGTCGCCGCTGCGCGTGGGTACTGCTCGACGAGCACGGTCCGCGCACCCTGACTCTGGCATGGAGCCCCTTCCACGCCGACCGGCCGTCGGATCTCGCGGAGCGGCTCCCCAAAGCGCTGATCCACCACAATGTTCCTGGTGAGCCGATCCACGAATTGCTGACGGCTGCAGATCGCGCCTGGGCGGCCTCGGCACCGCACTCGGCGTTCGGTCCCAGGCTCCGATGGCGCGCGACCCTGGATCTACTCCGGGGTCAGGGGTTCGAGGTGCAGGGCCAGCGACGACGTATGCGCGACTGCGTTCTCACCGTTCCGTGGAGCACTGTCGCACCGCGACGAGGGAGCACTGTCGCACCGCGGTGAGCGGAGTTGCTGAGCGGGGTTTCCGTCAACCTGCCGAGAGCAACGCCAGTTCGATACGATCGGCGACGGCAGTGGGCTGCCCCGCGACCGCGGCGTGCAGCCCATCGGCGTCTGCCCGGCCGAGTGCGATCGCATCCCCGACGAGTTCGTCGAGGACTTCCTGCGATACTCCGCCCGCGGCGAGATCGACTGCGGTGCGGGCGGGCGTGGTGACCCGGAAACACCCGACCAACTCGCAGTCGACGGCGGCGAGTTCGCGGTGATGCAAGGCCAGCCGATTGCTCGGAACCGTCCGCTGATCGATCGTCGACAAGTGCAGGAATCGGGGCTGTAGGTGTCCCATTCCGTGGAGGTCGGCGGCACTCTGGTGCGAGACCACCGCGGTCCCCTCGTACCAGGCGCACCATTGCGCGAACTCGTCGAACTTGGTCGGAGGGCTGTCGCAGAGCCGGAACAGTTCGTTCTCCACCCGCAGCCACTGTCCTGACTCGATCCGTGTGGCGAACTGCTCGCTCGTGATGCCGTGTCCCAGGGCTTGGCGGGCGGTGAAGAAGCCGGCCTGCGTCACCGCCAGGCGCCGAAGCAGCTCGTCTGCATCCGCCCGCCCGGATGCTCCGTACTCTGAATCCGTCCACCCAGTCATGGCGCCCACAGTACCCAAAGAATGTGTCAAAGCTCACATAATTCATCCAGTTGGTACGTGTCTGCTCATGTGATTTTCAGACTCGTCCGGAACAATCGGCCACATGACGCAACCGAAGCGCAGTCGCCTCACCACAATCGCCGTCATCGTCATCGCGGCGCTTGTCGCGGTCCTCGTGGGCGCCGAGGTCTACGTTCGCA
Source organism: Rhodococcus sp. NPDC060086 (assembly GCF_042730275.1). NCBI lineage: Bacteria > Bacillati > Actinomycetota > Actinomycetes > Mycobacteriales > Nocardiaceae > Rhodococcus > Rhodococcus sp. NPDC060086. The sequence goes on along the minus strand of NZ_JBHWWZ010000054.1, from coordinate 16,534 downwards.
ATCGCGCAACGACATGCCTCGCCCAGTCCTTCGAAAGCGAACTCGGTACCGGGGTCGACGTCGACCTGAGCTGGAAGCCGGTGCTGCTGCAACTTCTCGATCGCCAGGTACCGTCGGTGACCTTCGAGAGCGACGACACCGCATTCGGTCCCGCGCAGCAGATGCAGGTGCACGCAGAGGTCCAGGACGTCGATCTGCGCGACTCCGCCGAGGGCTCCGGGACGATCGGCAGCTCGCGCGCCGAGATCGATTGGCCCACGAGCGGGATCCTCGCGACGGTTCAGAGCCAGTCGGTGGGCGCGCTCGTCACCGATGTCACCACCGACGCGTCTACAGGAACGTTGACCTTCACGGTCGGGGGGCAGGGACTTGCCGAGTTCACCGCGCGACCGGTGGTGAACAACGGCACGGTGACGGTGGAGACCACCAACGCCTCGCTCTTCGGGATCGGGCTGCCGACCGCACTCGTCGACGGTGTCGTCGAGATACTCACGTCCGGTCTGCAGCAGTACCCGCTGGGCATGCAGGCCACCGACGTGGGCGTGTCCGAGTCCGGCGTGCAGTTGGCGCTCGAGGGCGGGCATTTCGTGATGCCGGAGGCGCCGGAAGGTCAGCAACAGCAGCAGCAGGGAAGCTGCGGCCTGCTCGCCTAGCCCCGAGAGCTGGGATTTCAAAAAAGAGTGTGACTCTCACCATAAGAAGTACTACATTCTTGCCATGGTGAAATCACATTCTACCTTTTGCAGGGACTATGGCCCGAGGTTCGCTTCATGACCGCGGCCGTCCCGGACACCCTGGATGAAGCCCTGTCGCCCGGATGGCTCACGTCTGCTCTGCAACCCCGGTTCCCCGGAATCGACGTGACGGCAGCGACGCTCGGACCGGTCGTGGACCGCGTGTCCACCAATGCACGCTTCACGATCGAGTGCGCAGGCGACATTCCCGAGGGCCTGTCCCCCGAACTCTGCATCAAGGGCTACTTCAACGAAGAAGGCCGGACGACCCGCGCCGCCGGTGAGCCCGAAGCGCTGTTCTACCGCGACCTCCGCGACCACATCGGAGCGCGGACCCTCCGGAGCATGTACGCCGATTTCGACCCGGACACTCACCACGGTGTCGTGATCACCGAGGACGTCGTCCCCCAGAACTGCACTTTCCTGGACGCCGGCAGCGACTACACCCCCGACCAGGTGGCGGTGAGCCTCGCCGAGTACGCGAAACTGCACGCCGCCACGTGGGGTAATTCCCGGTGGGATCACCAGCGGTGGCTGGCACCGCGGCTCACCGGCGCCATACGCGCGATGGGCATCGAGGAGATCACCGCACGTATCGACCGTAACTTCCACGGACCGAACGGCATACGGGTACCCGACGAACTGAAGGACGCACCCCGACTGGTCTCCGCCTATCTGGGCCTGGTCGAGGCCCTCGCGTCCGAGTACGAGACGTCCGACTGGTGCGTGATCCACGGAGACGCGCACGTCGGCAACATCTACCTCGACGGCCACGGCCGCCCGAGCCTCGTCGATTGGCAACTCGTCCAACGCGGCATGTGGTACATGGACGTGGGTACCCACATCGCAACCGCATTGCCGCCCGACGAACGACGTCGCACCGAGGACGACCTGCTCGCGCACTACCTCGATTGCCTTGCCTCACACGGCATCGAGCCACCGCAGATCGACCCGGCACGGCGCGCACTTCGACGCGGCATGGTGCGCGGCCTCTACCTCTGGGGCATCACCGTCAAAGTGGAGCCGCGCCTGATCGAGATCCTGCTGCACCGGCTCAGCACCGCGGTCGCCGATCACGATGCCCTCTCCGCCGAGTTGTTCTCGGCCCCCTGCTGACCCACCGATCCGGGTATTGAATCCGTACGGGAATCATGGCAGGGTGGGCAAGAATCACGTTCTACCTCGACATGCAGTTACTGCGCGCCCTCGGCAACAGCCCTTCCCTACGCCGCGCGCTGATCTCGACTTGCATCTGCGAAAGGTGTTGTGAAACCGTTGGTTACGAATCGACTGAGCTCGATTGTCCGCGAAGTCCCCCCATCCCTGCGCAGTCACTACGAAGAACAGGGGTGGTGGACCCGCGAAACACTCGGGGAAATCCTCGCAGACGGACTGAAGAAGCACCCCGGCATGGGATTTCACGTGCATTTCGCAGTTCGCCCGTACAGGGGGACCTTCGCCGAGGTCGAACTCGTCGCACGCAGACTCGCCGCAGGCCTGAAAGCCCGGGGAGTCGGCCCCGGCGATGTCATCGCAATGCAATTGCCGAACTGGATGGAAGCCGCCGCGACCTTCTGGGCATCCGCCCTTCTCGGCGCAGTGACGGTTCCGATCGTCCATTTCTACGGTCCGAAGGAACTCGGCTTCATACTCGAGGATTCCGAGCCTCACGTGTTCATCACGGCCGCACAGTTCGGCCGCATGACGTACACGCCGGAGGTGAGTGCACATGTGCCGATCGTCGGCGTGGTCGGACAAGATTTCGACGATCTACTCGCCGACGAGCCGTTGCACAGCCTCGTCGAGGTGGACGCTGCCGCTCCCGCGATCGTCGCATACACCTCGGGAACTACCCGAAACCCGAAGGGCGTCATCCACACCCACCAAACGCTCATCTGCGAGACGCGGCAATTGATGTCGAACTACGAACCCGGTCGAGGGCGCCAGCTCACCGCTCTGCCGGTAGGTCACTTCATCGGGATGCTGGGCGCCGTCCTGTTCCCCGTCCTCGACGCGATCCCCGCCGACATGTGCGACGAGTGGAATCCCACCCGCGTCATCGCGCTCATGGGTTCCGACGGCGTCGCGATCGGCGGTGGCCCACCGTATTTCGTCACCAGTCTGCTCGACCATCCGGACTTCACGCCCGACCACCTCCGATTCTTCGGCCCGATCGGCCTCGGCGGATCCACGGTACCGGCGTCGGTCCCACGACGGCTGACCGATCTCGGTCTCGTCGTCACCCGCTCGTACGGGAGCACCGAACATCCGTCCATCACCGGATCCGCCACCACCGCCCCCGAAGACAAGCGGCTGCTCACCGACGGCTGCCCACGGCCGGGTGTCGAGATCCGCCTGACCGAGGACGGGGAGATCGTCAGCCGCGGCCCCGACCTGTGTCTCGGCTACACCGACGAAGCCCTGACCGCACGCGCATTCGACGACGCCGGCTGGTATCACACCGGCGACGTCGGGACCATCGACGACGACGGGTATCTCACCATCACCGATCGAATGTCCGACCTCATCATCCGCGGCGGCGAGAACATCGGCGCCGCAGCCGTCGAAGACACGCTGCTCACCATGGAACCGGTCGCGGAAGCCATCGTCGTCGCAGCGCCCGACTCGCGACTGGGCGAACGCGTGGCTGCGGTACTGCGACTCGTGGAAGGGCACTCCATGCCCACGCTGGCCGAAGTCAGGGACCACTTCGCAGCGGCCGGAGTGGCCAGGCAGAAGTGGCCGGAGGAAGTGCACGAGGTCGACGACTTCCCGCGCACCGCATCGGGAAAGGTGCAGAAGAATCGGATCCGGAAGTTCGTCGCCGACGCAGCGCAACAACGCACACCGGAGGCATCGCATGTCTGACGAACAGTACCTGGTCGAACTCGATCGTGAGATCTGCATGGGCGCAGGCGTCTGCGTTTCGTACGCCGCCGGCACCTTCGCGATGGGAAGCGACGCCACAGCCGAGGTGAGAACGCCGATCGTCACGGAGGTGTCGGACGTCGAAGTCGCAGCATCCGGATGCCCCACGGGCGCCATCACTCTGATGCGGAGCGTCGAAGGAGCCGACCGAGATGAGCGGTGAACCGCCGACGAAGCCGCAGGCGTTCGACGGGGTACGCGTCGTCGAACTCGCGCAATGGGTGTTCGTTCCCGTCGCCGCGGCCCTCCTTGCCGACTGGGGCGCAGACGTAGTCCGCATCGAACCGCCCGAGGGTGATCCATATCGCGGCCTCGCGACGCAGGGCATCGGCGCCGATCGTGGTGGCCCCAACCTCTCGATGGCCCTGGCCAACCGCGGTAAACGGTCGATCGCGCTCGATGTCCGGAGCGACGAGGGTCTCGCTGTGCTGCACGAACTCCTCGCTTCTGCGGACGTGTTCATCACCAGCCTCCGTCCGGGTGCCCTCGAGAGACTCGGTCTGGACGCCGAGACGCTGCGCCTGCGCTATCCGCGCATGATCTACGCGCGCGGACACGGGTTCGGTGTCCGCGGACCCGACTCCGACAAGCCCGGATACGACAGCTCAGCGTTCTGGGCACGCGGCGGCGTCGGTCACACACTCACCCCCACCGAACGCGACTACCCCATCAGTCAGCGCGGCGCGATGGGCGACCGCAACGGCGCGATGGCCCTGGCATTCGGAATCTCGACCGCGCTCCTCGAACGAGAGAAGACCGGGTCGGGAACCGTCGTCGACGTGTCGCTGCTCGCCACCGCGATGTGGATGCTGTCGTCCGACCTACTCGTCGCACTCAACGGAGGCGACGTGGCCTCGGTGACGGGCCGTGGGCCACAGGTCAATCCGCTCACCGGCACATACCGGACCCGCGATCTTCGGCACATCCAGCTGATGTTCCTGCAGGGGGATCGCTACTGGCCCGCCTTCGCTCGCCTCATCGGGCGCGACGACCTCGTCGACGACCCCCTGTTCGTGGATATGGCCGCTCGTCGGGAGAACAGTGTGGCGTGCGTCGAGGAACTCGACGGAATCTTCGCGAAGCACACGTTGGACGAGTGGAAGCAGATCCTCGCGGAGCTCGACGCGCCCTGGGCCCCGGTGCAGTCTGTGCACGATGTGATCGACGACCCGCAGGTCGCAGCCAACGGGTACGTCGGCGAGGTCCGGCTCGACGACGGGCACACCTACCGGCTGCCCGCCGTACCGGTCCAATTGGATCAGGAACCTCCCGTCCTGCGACGCGCCCCCGAGCACGGTGAGCACACCGAAGCCGTGCTGCTCGAACTCGGCTACGACTGGGAACGGATCGGATCGCTCGCCGACAAGGGCGTCATCCCGTGATGGCACACGAAACGACGACACACCGACCCCTGCCGGTGCCCGACACGACGTCGGCACCGTACTGGGCTGCGGCAGCCGCACATCGACTCGAATTGGCGCGCTGCCGGGAGTGCAGCGCTTTCGCGCACCCACCCGACAGCGTGTGCCCGAACTGTGGATCCACCGACCCCGCTTTCGAATTCGTTACCGTGAGCGGGCGCGGCACCGTGCGATCGTGGACGATCGTCCGCCAATCCTTCCTCCCCGGATTCGACGACCTCCTTCCGTTCGTCCTGGTCGACGTCGAACTCGCCGAGCAGTCCGAACTGCGGTTGATCGGCCGGTTGCTCGACGGGCCCGACGCAGAACTCCGGATCGGTACACCGGTCGTCACCGCGTTCGAGCAGCTGTCTTCCGAGTTGTCGGTTCCGGCATTCGAGATCGCATCATGAGCAGCTTCGCTCGCAGCAGTGACACCAGCAGCTTCGCTCGCAACAAGGTGGCGATCGTGGGCTACGCACAGAGCGATATCCGACGCACTGCCGGTCGCACGCTCGGCGCCCTCACCGTCGACGTCGCCCGCGCAGCCGTCGCAGATGCCGGCCTCGAACTCGAGCAGGTGGACGGCTACGTCAGTTCGAGCCTGATGCCGAGCGCGAGCGGTCGGGTCGTGGAGGACGGCGTCAGCACCGTGTCGTCCGCGTGGCTGGCCGGGCGACTGGGCGGTACCCCGCGCTATGTCGCAGGATTCGACGGGATCGGCCAGCTGACCGGCTCGGTGTCGATGGCGGTCAACGCGATTGCCAGTGGCGCCGCCGACTACGTCATCGTGCATCGAGCGCTGCACAATCCCACGGGGAGCTACCACGGTAATCCGATGCAAGCGGTACACGGCCCACAGCAGTGGACCGCGCCGCAGGGTTTCTTCGGTCCACTGGCCATGATCGCCCTGCCGTACAACGAGTACCTGCAGCGGTACGGTGCCAAACCCGAGTCCATGGCGGCCGTGGTGACCGAGGCCCGTAAGAACGGTGCACGGATCCCGTGGTCGTTCTGGTACGACCGCCCGCTGGATCGAGACGAATACCTTTCCGCACCAGCACTGTTCGATCCAGTGCGCAGGTTCGACTGCGATATCCCGGTCGACGGCGTCGCCGCGTTCGTGCTCACGAGCGCCGAGCGCGCGAAGGATCTCCCCCACCCGCCGGTGTACATCGCCGGGTACGCGAACGCGACACCGACGCGACGACGACTTCCCCTGCACTGGCCGCTCGACGACATCCTCGGAGCCGGTGGTGATCTGGTTCGCCGACTCGAGGAATCCTCCGGAATCGGCATGCGCGAGATCGATCTCCCCCAGGTCTACGACGGTTTCTCCCCGTTCGTGTGGTTCTGGCTCGAATCCCTGGGCCTGTGTCCACCGGGCGAGGCGCACCGGTTCGTCGAAGAAGGCGGAATCGACAGCGACCGACCCGGGGCGATTCCGGCGCTGTCCGGAGGTGGCGCGCTCGGAAACGGCCGGATGCACGGTGTTCCACAAATGCTCGAGTGTTATCTCCAACTCTCCGGACGCGCAGGTACCCGGGGGCGTGACGGCCTGACCACCGCGGTGGCGTGTCACTCGTCGCCACACTACGGCGGTGCCGTGGTGTACTCCGCCAATCGCTTCTGACGCATCATTTTTCAGAAACTCGCAATCTCACTGTTGCCCTAACGAGAACTATGTTCTACTACTAGCAGGGAAAAGGGGGCGTCTTGAGTATCCTCACCGAACGTCGTACCTATGTGGCCGGCAAATGGGTCACCGGCGACCAGGTCATCGCAGTCGAGAACCCGGCCGACGAAACTCACGTGGCCGACGTCAGCGCGACACCCGTTGCCGAAGTCGAGCGCGCCATCCTCGCCGCTCGGACCGCCTTCGACGACGGAATATGGGCGCAGCGCACACCCCGCGACCGGGCACAGTCGGTGCACACACTGATCGACCACCTCGAGGCGAATCACGAGACGCTGGTCGACACCCTGGTCGCCGAGGCCGGGCAGCCCGTGCGGTTCGCCGACGAAACCCAGTGCCGTACGGGAATATCCATTGCCCGGCAGACGATCGACCTCTACCTGTCGATGCGACACGAAGAGGCCACCGGGGTTCCGGTCGACGATCTGACACGGGGGCGGGTCGCGCTGAGCATCCTGCGACACGAACCGGTCGGAGTGGTCACCGCCATCACTCCGTACAACGCGGCTCTGATCATGGCCTTGCAGAAGCTGATTCCGGCACTCATGGCGGGCAACTCGGTGATCCTGCGGCCGAGTCCGTTGACCCCGCTGTCATCGTTGATCTTCGGGCATGCGGCCGACGCCGCAGGCCTGCCGCCCGGTGTCCTGAGCGTGGTCGCCGAGGAAGGCACCGAAGGCGCGCAGCTGCTGACGACCCATCCCGCGGTCGACATGGTCTCGTTCACCGGATCCACCGTCGCCGGACGCAACATCATCGCGCAAGCGGCCCCGACGGTGAAACGACTGTCTCTCGAGCTCGGCGGCAAATCGGCACAGATCTACCTGCCCGACGCGCTCGAGCGGGTCGGCATCGGCGCCATGGGCGTCGTGGCCCGCACCGCAGGGCAGGCCTGCGTCGCGGCGACACGCATGCTCGTTCCGGAGGAGCACAAGGAAGAGGTACTCGAACGCGTTGCCGCCGCGTATAACTCGATCAAGGTGGGGTCCCCCACCGATCCGACCGCGCTGATGGGTCCGGTGATCAGCGCGGCACAGCGATCCAAGTGCGAGCGGTTCGTGCAACTCGCGGAGGAGCAGGGCGCCAAGGTCCGGGCCGGCGGTAAGCGTCCGGAAGGCCTCGATCGGGGTTACTACTTCGAGCCGACCGTCCTCGATCTGCCGAACAATTCCAACCCGGCCGCGCAGGAGGAGATCTTCGGACCGGTTCTCGGGGTGATCGGCTACCGCGACGTCGACGATGCGGTGCGGATCGCCAACGACAGCGTCTACGGGCTGTCCGGGCAGGTCTACGGCGCCGACGCCGCCGCTGCAGTCGCGGTGGCCCGCCGGATCCGTGCGGGCGCCGTCAACGTCAACACCACCGTGTTCAGCGCACTCGCACCCAGCGGGGGCTACAAGCAGAGCGGACTCGGACGCGAACGTGGCCCCGAGGGCATCCGCGAATTCCAGGAAGTCAAGCACATGTCGATTGGAGAACTCCCGAAATGACAGCTGCATCGAACGACACCACGAACCTCGACCTGGACTGGCTCGTCTCGGTCGACGACCACATCCTCGAACCGCCCAACCTGTGGGTCGATCGGGTTGCGAAGAAGGACCGCGATCGTGCACCCCACATGATCAAGGACGACAAGACCGGGATGGACGTCTGGGTCTACGACGGCAAGAAGTTCCCGAGCAGCGGCCTCAGCGCCGTCGCAGGCAAGTCCAAGGAGGAGTTCAGCCCCGAGCCCCTGAACTACGACGAGATGCGTCCCGGTTGCTACGATCCGCTCGCTCGCGTGGAAGACATGAATCAGGCCGGAATCCTTGCATCACTGTCGTTTCCGACAGTGACTCGCTTCTGCGGGCAGATGTTCATGGAGGCCAGCGATCGCGAGTTCGGATTCACCTGTCTGCAGGCCTACAACGACTGGCATCTCGAGGACTGGGCGGGCGCCGCTCCAGGTCGCTTCATTCCGCTGATCCTCATCCCGCTGTGGGATCCCGCCCTTGCGGCGAAGGAGATGGAGCGCTGCGCAGCGAAGGGCGCCACGACGTTCGCCTTCTCGGAGAATCCCGAACCGCTGGGTCTGCCGACCATCCACGACAAGGATCGCTACTGGGATCCGGTCATGGCCGCCGCGAACGATCTCGAGATGGTCGTGTCGATGCACGTCGGCTCGTCGTCGACGGTGCCGCGGATCTCGAAGGATTCGCCGTTCTTGGCCAACTTGGCCTGGGGCGCGACACGCACCTCGGGGGCGATGCTGACGTGGCTGTTCAGCAGCATGTTCCAGCGCTACCCCAACCTCAAGATTGCATTGTCCGAGGGTGAGATCGGCTGGGTGCCGTACTTCCTCGAACGTGCCGAGCAGGTGCTCGACAAGCAGCGCTACTGGATCCAGCGCGGTGCGCAGTGGAGCGACCACGGCAACAACGACCTGGATCTGGGTGAACTGGATGTTCGGGAAGTGTTCCGCAAGCACATCTTCGGTTGCTTCATCGAGGACCACCACGGTATCGCCAGCATCGACGAGATCGGCGAGGACAACATCATGTGCGAGACCGACTACCCGCACTCGGATTCCACCTGGCCCAACTGCATCTCGGTGGTCAAGAAGCAGATCGAGCACCTGACGACCGAACAGCAGTACAAGATCCTGCGCGGCAACGCCGAGCGTCTGTACCGCTTCACTCCGGCACAGCCCCCGGTCCTGGCCGGTGTCTGACGTTGCTGCGGCCGAACAGGAATATGTCATGAATCGATTGCTCGAAGACAAGTCCGCCATCGTGACGGGCGCGGGCTCAGGAGTGGGCCGCGCGACCGCCCTGCGCCTCGCCGAAGAAGGTGCACAGGTCGTGTGCGCCGACATAGATGTGGATCAGGCGAAAGAGACCGTCCGCCTCGTCGAGGCCGCCGGTGGCGCCGCGACGGCCGCCGCAACGGATGTGTCCGACGAAGACCAGGTCGAAGCGATGGTGAACGCGGCGGTCACGCAGTACGGCAAGCTCGACATCCTCGTCAACAATGTCGGAATCCCCACCCCGCGATTGGGAGCAACCTTCGAGGAACACACCCGCGAAGACTTCGAACGGCTGGTCGGGGTGAACCTGGGCGGCGTCTTCTTCGGGAGCAAGCATGCCGTCCTGCAGTTCAAGAAGCAGGGTTCGGGCGGTGCGATCGTCAACACCGGGTCGGTCGCGGGGCTCGTCGCGTGGGGCGGCTCGGTGTACGGCGCCACCAAGGGCGCCGTACACCAGTTGACACGCGCGGTGGCGATCGAGGGCGCACCGCACGGCATCCGGGTCAACGCCATCGCTCCCGCAGGGATGCCGTTGACCGGGTTCATGACCGCCGGCGGGCTGGATCCGGAGATGGGTGCACGACCCGAAGTCACCGATCGCATCGCCACCCAGCATCCCCTCGGCCGTTTCATCACGGCCGAGGACTGCGCGGAAGCGATCCTGTACCTGGCATCCGACATGTCGAAGAACGTGACCGGTGTGGTCCTGCCCGTCGACGGAGGGTACGTCGCACGATGAAAACGACATCGCTCGATCGAGAGCGGGTACGGGAGCTGTTCGATCTGCGCGGCTCGTACAACGTGGCGACCGGCGGCGGCTACTCGGACGATCCGTATCCGATCTGGCATCGGCTCCGCAGTGAGAAGCCGGTGCATCCGGGCACGGTGCACGAGCTCACCGGAATATCGGAGCCGCTGATGTTCCAGGGGCTCCCGTACCCCGACCGCGAGCACTTCTCGGTGTTCAGTTTCGAGGCCTGCAACGAAGCCTTCCGGAATCCGAGGGTGTTCGCGTCGTCTCCCGAAGCCGTGGACATCGACCCCGAATCGGGTTCACTCGTCCACAACAGCATGTTGTCGATGGGCGGAGTGCAGCACCGGCAGTACCGCAGTCTGGTCCAGCCGTCGTTCCTTCCGTCGAACGCACAGTGGTGGATCCAGAACTGGATCGAGGAAGCGGTCCACCTCCTGATCGACGGGTTCGTCGACGACGGACATGCCGAACTCAACGTCGACTTCTGCGCTGCCATACCGATTCTCACCATCACAGGAAGTTTCGGTGTGCCGATCGAGCAGGCGCTCGACATTCGTGAGGCCTTGACCCGCGACAAACAGAAGATCATCGACATCCTCGCTCCGATCGTCGCGGCACGGCGAGAGGAACCGCAGGACGACCTGATCAGTGTTCTGGTGCAGGCCGAGCGGACCGACGAATCCGGTACCACACAGCGCCTTTCGGATGAGGAGATCTACACCTTCTCGCTGTTGCTGCTCGCCGCAGGATCGGGCACCACCTGGAAGCAGATGGGAACCACGATCACCGCACTGCTTCAGCGTCCGGATGTGCTCGACAAGGTACGCGAGGACCGGTCCCTGTTGCGCGCGGCAATCGAGGAGACCCTGCGCTGGATGCCCACCGACCCGATGTTCTCGCGGTGGGTCACCGAAGATATCGAGTTCTACGGTCAGGACATTCCGAAGGGTTCGGTCGTTCACCTGTGCGTCGCTGCCGCGAACCGTGATCCCGAGCGATGGGAACGACCCGACGAGTACGACATCACCCGGTCTACGAAGTCGACGCTCGCATTCGGCCAGGGAGCTCACATCTGCCTGGGCATGCACGTAGCACGCGGTGAGATGACCGTAGGAATCAACGCCCTGCTCGACCGGCTCCCCGGGCTTCGGCTCGATCCGGCCGCCGAGCCACCGCGGCTCGTCGGGATGTACGAGCGCGGAGCCACCGCGATTCCCGTCCTCTTCGATACCAAGTGAGGTGACCATGGCAGAAACCGAGTACACACAGACGGACATCAGCCTCCGCGGCGACGAGCACATCCGCGTCTATCGGGAAAGCGGGGGGAAGGAGGGATACATCTGGAACGGTGTGCCGACACTCCTCCTCACCGTGACCGGCCGGCGTTCGGGCGAGCCGAAGACATCCGCGCTGATCTTCGCCCAGGACGGTGACGACTATCTCGTCGTTGCGTCGAAGGGTGGCGCACCAAGGCATCCGCTCTGGTACGAGAACCTGCAGGCCGATCCGCACGCCGAGGTGCAGGTACTGGACACGACGATGTCGGTGGTGGCGCGAAATGCCAGCGCAGAGGAGAAGCCGCGGCTCTGGAAGATCGTCACGGACGCGTGGCCGAACTACGACCTCTACCAGTCCCGAACCGACCGGGACATCCCGGTCGTGGTCCTCTCACCGACGTGACGACGTCTAGAATCAGACACCATGTCCCGGGCTGAAGAACGAGCGGTCGAACGATCGGTGGCCGTGCAGCGGTCGCGGTCGCGCGTCGAGAATCAGATCCGTGCGATTCTCGACGCGGCCCACCGCCTCGTCGAGGCAAAGGGCGACGCGTTCACCACCCAGGAACTCGCGAAGGAAGCCGGGGTGGCCCTCCAGACCTTCTATCGCTATTTCGCGAGCAAGGACGAATTGCTCCTCGCTGTCATCAGCGACGGGCTCACCGACGCGTGCCGACAGATGGTCGCCGCTGCCGATGATCTCGTCGACCCTCTGCAACGGCTCCGGTTCTTCATCACCGCGTCGCTGGGAGGCCGGTCGAGGGACCCCGAGCGCTACACGCTGGCCCAGTTCATCGTGGCGACCCATTGGAGGTTGCATCGTGTCTTCCCGAAGGAGCTGGCCGAGGCCGACCGACCTCTGGTCGACCTCATCCACACCGAGATCCGGGCCGCCGCAGCTGCGGGTCTCGTGACGTCCACCGACACGGAGCAGGACGCCTGGTTCATCGTCGAGCTCACTCGCTCGGTGTACCACCACTATGCGTACGCGGCAGGCACCGTCGCGGAGGTCCAGGAGCAGCTGTGGCAGTTCTGCCTACGTGCTCTCGGTAGCACGGTGCGCTGACCTCACTACTTCACCGAATTCGATAGGGCTGATGCCCAGTCCGATTCGGCCCATCACGTGCCATACCCTTTCTGGCTCGAACCGTCTCGTCGCGCACGGCTACGGCATGGCACTGCAGTTCGCCTGTGTCACTGCCGTGTCGCCACGAGGGCCCTCGAGCATCGCTCGCCGAACTCCCCAACCCCACAACCAGATCGAGAGGTCGTCGATGATCCGCCGCAGACGAATACGGAAGCTACCGGCCGCATTACTGTCCCTCACATTGTTCGCCTTCGTCGCCGCGTGCGGCGGCGGCGATACCTCCGACTCGGGTTCCTCCGCCAACGGCGGTGAGCCCGTCGCCGGCGGCTCCGCCACGATCCTGGAAGTCGCAGAACCACCTACACTCGACCCGGCGAAGCTGTCGAACACATGGGCCCACATGGCGCCCTTGGGAAATGCCCTCTACGGCACGCTCATGATCAACAGTACCGAAGACTTCGAGATCGAATACAAGATGGCCACCGATTTCTCCACGACCGACGACGGAACCACTTTCGATCTGAAGCTGCAGCCCGGGCTGACCTTCACGGACGGCACACCCCTCGATGCCGCAGCCGTGAAGTACAACTGGGACCGCTTGAAGGACCCGGCAACCGGTTCCACCGCGATCCGGGTCGCCAGTTCGATCGCGAACACCGACGCAGTCGATGCCGAGACCCTCCGTGTCACCCTGGTGGCGCCGAATCCCCAATTCGCACAGGGCATCGCTGCGACGTCGTTGAACTGGATCGCCTCCCCCACCGCATTGGAGCAGGGCACCACAGCATTCGACGACAATCCGGCCGGGGCCGGACCGTTCAAGGTGGTGCGCTGGACGCGCCAGGGTGAGATCGAGATGGAGAAGAACCCCGACTACTGGGACGCACCCAAGCCGTATCTCGACACCCTGACCATCCGCACGGCGCATGAAGCCACTCAACGAATGAACGCAATGACCACCGGCGCAGCGGATCTCGCGTCCGAGTCCAGCCCCAACAACATCATCGCGGCCGAGGCACAGGGACTGAACACCGAGGTCGTTCCGACCGGCGGCGGTCAGATCATCGCAATGAATCATCGTCGGGCACCGTTCGATGACATCCGTGCCCGACAAGCCGTGCAGCTCGCGTTGGACACCGACATCCTGAACCTCATCGTCTACAACGGCGAGGGCGACGTGCCGGAAACCCTGTTCTCCGAAGAATCCCCGTACTACCAGGACATGCCCTTCCCCGACACCAACTCCGAGGAAGCGCAGAAGCTGTTCGACGAGCTGGCTGCCGAGGGCAAGCCCGTGTCGTTCACGTTCATGTCCTACCCGGCCAGTGAGAGCAAGACGCTCGCCGAAGCCGTCCAAGCGCAGCTCAGTGCCTACGACAATGTCGACGTGAAGGTCGAGATCCACGACATCGCCAACGCACAGGCGCGCACCGCAGCACGCGACTTCGACATGTCGATCACGTCCGCGATCGTCCAGGATCCCGACTACGGCCTCTGGTCGGCCTTCCACTCCACGTCGCCCGGAAACTTCATGGGCGTCAGCGACCCGGGACTCGACGAGGCGCTCGACCGTGGACGCGAGTCCACGTCACATGACGAACGCGTCGAGGCCTACAACACGGTCGAGAGTCGGCTCGCGGACCTTTCCGTCGGCGTTTTCTACACCAGAGCGACACCCGCCATCATCTATGGCAAGGACGTCCACGGCGTCGAGCTCTACACTCTCGGTTCACCTCTGGTGGAGGAAATCTGGATCAACTGATCCGAGAAGGTCTGTCCGGGAATCCGTCGAGAACCGCCCGACTACCGGACAGACCGAGCCGGGTCGCTCCTGCCTCGAGCATCCGCGCCGCGTCCTCCGCGGTGCGGATGCCGCCGCTCGCCTTGATCCCGAGCCTGCCGCCGACCGTTTCCGCCATGATCCGCACCGCGTGTTCCGAGGCACCTCCGGCAGGATGGAACCCGGTGGAGGTCTTGACGAAGTTCGCGCCCGCCTTCTCCGCGACCCGGCACACCTCGACGATCGCCTCGTCCGAGAGCACAGCCGATTCGATGATCACCTTGAGCACCACATCGAACCCGATCGCCTCGCGGACCGTGAGGATGTCGGCGAGCACCGCGTTGTAGTCCCCCGCCGCCGCAGCTCCGACGTCGATGACCATGTCCACCTCACGGGCACCCTGCTCGACGGCGAGGCGCGCCTCGGCACCCTTGATGAGCGAATGATGCTTGCCCGAGGGGAAGCCCACCACCGTCGCGATGGCCACGCCCTCCGCCCGCAACGGCAGCATCGACGGTGAGACACACACCGCGTACACACCGAGCTCCCGGGCTTCGTCGACGAGTGCCTGCACATCCGCCGCGGACGCTTCGGGCTTGAGCAGGGTGTGGTCGATCATCGACGCGACGTGTGAGCGGGAGAAGGTGGTATCCGGCATGCCGTCAGCTTTCCACAGGTGAAAATCATTTGCCTGGCCCGGCGACAGCGGTGCACGCTACGGGCGTGCTGATTCTTGACTTCCTCCCCCGCGTGAACGCAGAGGATTCCTACGCAGCCTCACCACATGGTGCGGTCTGTTCAGCGGGTTCCTGCTTCACCGGGTCCGCGCATGCAAGCACACGTCTTACGCTCCCTCCACAAGCGTTTACCCTCTCCACCAGCCCAGCGGCGAGCAACACATTCACAGCAGCGTTGTAATCCCGATCCAACACCAACCCACACGACGGACACACCCACACCCGCACACCCAACGGCTTCTTCCCGTCCCACACCCCACAACCCGCGCACACCTGCGACGTCGGCTCCCACCGGCCGATCGTGTGCACCACCGCGCCATACCGGGCGGCCTTCTCCTCGATCAACCGCCTGAGCATCGACCAGCCGGCATCGTGCACCGACTTCGCCACCCTCGTGCGCGCCAAACCCACCACCGACAATCCCTCGAGGGCAACCGCTTGGTTCTCGCGGACCAACCTCAATGCCAGCTTGTGATGGTGATCCAGGCGCGTCTCGCGCACCTTCCGGTGCGCCGCCGCGACCTTCCGGCGCGCCTTGTCCCGATTCTTCGACCCCTTCATGGTGCGTGAGTACGCCCGCTGGGCGCGGGCCAGACGCCGTTCCTTCGACCGCAACCAGCGAGGATTGTCGATCTTCTCACGAGTACCGTCGTCGTACACGATCACCGCAAGGTCAGTGAGGCCGACGTCGATGCCCGCGCATCGGGCCGGCGCCGACTCAGGGACAACCACAACAGGCACGGGCACGGGCTCGTCGACCACGAACGACACATAGTGCCGACCGTCCGCCTCACGGATCACCGTCACACTCGACGGGTCCGCCGGCAACGGCCGCGACGACTCGTACCGCACACGCCCGATCTTCGGCAACCGCACAAACCCGGCACCGGCGCCCGGCTCGAGAACCGAGAACCCGGCGTTGCGGGTGAAACGAGCAGACTGGCGATGTGTCCGCTTCTTGAAGCGTGGCGCACCGACCTTGCGGCCCTTGCGTTTCCCGGTGCGGGAATCGAAAAAGTTCGCGTACGCGCGATGCAGGTCTGCGAGGGACTGCTGCAACGGCACCGAGGACACCTCAGCCAGCCACGCCCGTTCGGGAGTCGTTTTCGCGGCGGTCAGCGCCGCCGACAACTCACCTTTACTCGGGATCGGCCGGCCCGCCCTGCGGGCGGATTCTCTCGCGGCGAGGGCATCGTTGAACACGACCCGGCAGCACCCGAACAGTTGAGACAGCGCCCTGTGCTGCTCCCCTGTGGGATAGGCGCGGTAGCGGTATCGCTTGAGCACACCCCGACGATAACTTTTGGTGTCATGGATGAGATTGGGTTTGTCAGATGTGGCAGACACGCAGTG
>NZ_JBHWWZ010000053.1:0-33587 GCF_042730275.1 Rhodococcus sp. NPDC060086 | reverse complement strand
TCCCATTCCGAACCCGGAAGCTAAGCCTGTCTGCGCCGATGGTACTGCACTCGACAGGGTGTGGGAGAGTAGGACACCGCCGAACACCCGTTCCGAAAGGGGACCCACTCGTATGGGTCCCCTTTCGTGTTTTTCATGAAAGGATTTTGCTGTGTCCGACAGCAACGGTGAACGTAGGTCCTTCCGAAGCGGAGGATCCACTCCGTGGTCGGGCCGGAGCGGCGACGACCGCCGGAACGACCGCGGTGAAGAACGAAAAGACGACCGCGGACAGCCCCATGGCGGAGCGGGACGGCCCAGTCGTGGCCGCGACGACCGCCGCGGTGACGATCGCCGAGGCAGCGATTCTCGCAGTGGTGATCGTCCGTACGGCGACCGTCCGCGCCAGGACCGCTCCGGTGGCGAGCGTGGCAGCGGAGACCGGGGACGGCAGGGATCGGGCTTCGGTCGCAGCGACGACCGGCGCGGAGGCGAAGACCGACGTGGCGACCGCCCCGGCCACTCGGGCCGCCCGAGTACCCCGTCCGGCGACCGCCGTACCTCCGACGACCGCCGCGGTAGCGGCGGGGATCATCGTGGAAGCGGCCCGGATCGGGGAGCACCCCGTCGGCGAGGTGGCGAAGGCGGATTCGATCCGAAGGGTCGCGAAGGAGTCCGACCGCAGCGCCGCGAGGCACGTCCGGATGAACCGGATCTGCCCGACGACCTCGAAGCATCGGAACTCGATCCGACCATACGCCGCGATCTGCTGAGCCTGGACAAGGCGAACGCGAACGCTGTGGCGCGACACCTGGTCATGGCCGGGCGTCTGATCGACGACGACGTCCGCACCGCGCTGTCCCACGCCCGTGCCGCTCGACAGCGCGCCGGTCGTATCGCAGTGGTGCGTGAAGCGGCGGGGATCACGGCGTATCACGCCGGGGAGTGGGCCGAAGCCCTGTCCGAGCTGCGGGCTGCCCGCCGGATGTCCGGGGGAACCGGCCTGCTGGCCGTCATGGCCGACTGCGAGCGCGGTCTGGGTCGTCCCGAGAAGGCCGTCGAGCTCGGTCGTAGTGAGGAAGCGCGCAAGCTGACCGGTGACGAGGCATCCGAGCTGCGCATCGTCGTCGCGGGTGCGCGTATGGACCTCGGCCAGATCGATCAGGCCGTGGTCACCCTGCAGACGCCAGATCTGGATCCCGAGCGGACAGGCACCTCCGCGGCACGCCTGTTCTACGCTTACGCAGATGCGCTGGTAGCGGCCGGGCGCACCGATGAAGGCCTGCAGTGGTTCCTGCATTCTTCGGCAGCGGATCTCGAGGGCGTCACCGACGCAGAAGAGCGGGTGGACGAGCTCACCGGAGACAATCTGTGAGTTCGGAGACACTGCGGTCCCGGTACGACGTCCTGCTGCTCGACCTCGACGGCACCGTCTATCGGGGAGCGGAAGCGGTTCCCGGGGCGCGTGAGGCCCTCAGCGGCGGCGATCGCATGTTGTATGTGACGAACAACGCCAGCCGACGTCCGTTCGAAGTCGCGCAGCATCTGCAGGAACTCGGGTTCGTCGCCGATACCGATTCGGTGGTGACGAGTTCGCAGTCCGCTGCTCGCCTCTTGGCCGAACGCCTCCCCACGGGATCGAAGATTCTGGTGGTGGGTACGGACGCGCTTGCGGAGGAGATCTCCGCGGTGTCGCTCGAACCGGTCCGGACCGCGGACGCGCAACCGGTAGCCGTCGTACAGGGGCATTCTCCCGACACCGGATGGCGCATCCTCGCCGAGGCGACCCTCGCAATCCGGGCCGGCGCCCTGTGGGTGGCGACCAACGTCGACTCCACGCTGCCGACCGAACGCGGGCTCGTTCTCGGCAACGGCTCGATGGTGGCGGCGCTGGTATCGGCAACGGGGAGCACACCGATCGTCGCCGGCAAGCCTGCCGCACCACTGCTCGACGATGCGATCCGCCGAGCCTCGGCGGATCGCCCCCTCGTCATCGGTGACCGGCTCGACACCGATATCCAGGGCGCGAACGCAGTCGGCGTCGACTCGCTGCTGGTCCTGACCGGGGTGAGCACCATCGAGGATCTGTTGCGTGCACCCGCCCACCAGCGACCCACTTATGTCGCTTCGTCCCTCGAATGCCTGGACACCGCTGCGTCGGTGCTACGTGTGGAGCCCGGAAACGGGTGGACGGTCGCCGTGGACGACGGCGACCTGCACCTCACGTCGACGGTGAACGGGGCCGACGCGGCCGGTTCCGCAGACGCATCCATGGCGGCGCTGAGGGGTGTCCTCGACGTGGCGTGGGCGCACCCGGGTTTCGGTGCGATCGTGGGTTCGGATGAGGCAGCCCGCCGCGTGGTCGCCCAGTGGGTCCCGGAGGTCTGACAGCGGTCGTGCGATGTGTCCGCCGTGTCGATCATCGACTAGCGTGGTCGACGATGAGCATGTCGATTCCACGTCCAGGAGAACACCTTCCCGGCGCCGGCCCCGGTGTCGACCCCGATGCTGTGCATGTCGAGGTCGACCGCCTGCTTGCGCGTGTGCAGGAGGAAGGCCATGTCGGTGATACCGCCGCCTCGATCGGAAGGCAGGCGCAGCTGCTCGAGCAGGCGCACGACGTGCTTGTCCAGGCGCTGTCGACCGTGGACAAGATCTGACATGGCGCGCAGAGCACGTGTCGATGCAGAATTGGTGCGCCGCGGTTTGGCGCGTTCCCGTGAGCACGCCAGTGAACTGATCGCAGCCGGACGAGTGCTGATTTCCGGCGCCGTTGCGACGAAGCCGGCGACCGCAGTGGAAGCGAACACCCCGCTCATCGTCAACGACGTCACCGACGAAGTGTCATGGGCGTCGAGGGGTGCGCACAAACTGCTCGGTGCACTCGAGGCGTTCACCCCATCCGGCCTGCAGATCTCGGGCCGACGCTGCCTCGATGCCGGTGCGTCGACCGGTGGCTTCACCGATGTGTTGCTCCATGAGGGTGCGTCCGAGGTCGTCGCGGTCGACGTCGGATACGGGCAACTGGTGTGGCGACTGCAGTCGGATGAACGTGTCCACGTGATCGATCGAACAAACGTGCGTAATATCGACGCCGAGACGATCGGAGGACCGGCCGACGTCGTCGTGGCGGACCTGTCGTTCATCTCGCTGCGCCTGGTGCTCCCAGCATTCGTCCGGTGCGCCGCGCCGGGCGCCGACCTGCTTCCGATGGTCAAGCCACAGTTCGAAGTGGGGAAGGACCGCGTCGGTAGCGGCGGTGTCGTGCGCGACTCCGCGCTGCGGACGGAGGCGGTCCTCGACGTAGCACGCGACGCCCGGAAACTCGGGCTTCGCACGTTGGGGGCGGTCGCCAGCCCGCTGCCAGGCCCGTCGGGGAACGTGGAGTACTTCCTGTGGCTTCGGGCGGGAGAACCTGACACGGCCGACCCCGACACGAGGGTGGTCGAACTCATCGAGCAAGCGGTGCAGGAAGGACCTCAGTGACAACAGGGTCGGGCGAATCGACGCCCGGGACGCAGGGCCGCGAGGTCCTGCTCGTGTCGCATTCGGGTAGGGAAGAGATTGCCACCACCGCTCAGCGGGTCGCGAAACTCTTCGGCGACGCCGGGATCGTCCTGCGTGTCCTCGAGGACGAAGCGGTCAGCACCGGCCTCGGAGCGCTGGAGGTTCCCGGCGGCAGGATCCGGATCGTCGAATCGGGCCCCGATGCGGCGGCCGGTTGCGAGATGGTCATCGTCCTCGGCGGTGACGGAAGCTTCCTGCGTGCTGCAGAGCTCGCACAACACGTATCGGTGCCGGTACTCGGCATCAACCTCGGCCGGATCGGCTTCCTGGCCGAAGCCGAAGCAGACCATCTCGAAGAGGCCCTGCACCAGGTGGTGCGCAAGCAGTACTCGGTCGAGAACCGGATGACCCTCGACGTGACGATCCGCGTGGACGATGTCATCGTCGACCGCGGGTGGGCGCTCAACGAGGCGAGTCTCGAGAACCAATCGCGACTCGGCGTCCTCGAGGTGGTTCTCGAAGTGGACGGACGTCCGGTGTCGTCCTTCGGTGGCGACGGTGTGCTGATCGCCACCCCGACCGGGTCGACGGCCTACGCGTTCTCCGCGGGTGGCCCGATCGTGTGGCCGGAACTCGAAGCGCTTCTTGTGATCCCGAGCAATGCTCACGCGTTGTTCGCGCGTCCGCTGGTGACCAGTCCGAAATCGATCATTGCGGTCGAGACCCTCGCGGGAAGCCATGCCGGCCTCGTGTTCTGCGATGGGCGCCGCACGCTCGAACTTCCTGCCGGAGGCCGCCTCGAGGTCGTCCGCGGGAAGCATTCCGTGAGATGGGTACGGCTGGATTCGGCACCGTTTGCGGATCGGATGGTGCGCAAGTTCGATCTTCCGGTGAAGGGCTGGCGGGGAAGGAAACTCTAGGTGCTCTCAGAGATCCGGATAGACAACCTCGGTGTGATCACCGAGGCAAGTGCCCGGTTCGACGGAGGCTTGACGGTGCTGACCGGTGAAACCGGTGCCGGCAAGACCATGGTCGTGACCAGCCTGCACCTTCTGTCAGGTGTGCGCGCCGACTCTGCACGGGTACGGGTGGGAGCGTCGCGTGCCGTGGTCGAAGGCCGCTTCAGTGTCGACGGGGGCAACAGTCACGTCGAGAAGGAAGTGGCGCGGCTACTCGAATCGGCAGGTGCGCAACGCGACGACGACGGCAGCATCATCGCGGTGCGGACCGTCAACAGCGACGGAGGGTCCCGGGCACACCTCGGGGGCCGCAGCATCCCGGTCGGCTTGCTTTCCGAATTCACCGACCCGCTGCTGACGGTGCACGGGCAGAATGACCAGCTCCGCCTGCTGCGTCCCGACCAGCAGCGCGCTGCCCTCGATCGATTCGGAGGAAAGGCCATCACGTCGCTGCGGGAGCGTTACCGCACGCACCGGCGACGGTGGCTCGATGCCCGCTCCGAACTCCTCGACCGCACGAACAGGGCGCGAGAGTTGGCCCAGGAAGCCGACCGGCTGCAGTTCGGACTCGACGAGATCGACAGGGTCGCCCCCGAACGAGGCGAAGACGCACGGATCGTCGCCGATGTCCTGCGTCTGTCGGATCTCGATTCATTGCGTGAAGCGGCTGCGGCCGCACACGGCGTCCTCGCCGGATACGACAGCGCCGACGCAGGGGAGGCCGCGTCCGCGCTCGACCTGCTCGGCGAAGCCCGGTCCCGTGTCGAGGGCAGCGACGATCCGGCGCTGTGCGAACTCGGTCCGCGGCTCGCCGAGGCAATCACGGTGGTCACCGATGTCACCGCAGATCTCTCCGGCTATCTGGGCGGCCTCCCGTCCGATCCCGGCGCACTCGAATCGCTGCTGACCCGCCAAGCCGAACTGAAGACCCTCACCCGCAAGTACGCCGCCGACATCGACGGGGTGCTCGACTGGGCCGACGATGCGCGCGAGCGACTGTCGCGGCTCGACGTGTCCTCCGAGGCACTCGAGAAGCTCGCCGCCGAAGTGGACAGCGAAGCCACCGCGACCGCGGAAGCCGCCGGTGCGTTGACGGCGGCGCGGAGCAAAGCGGCAACCAAACTTGCGAAGGCGGTGAGCAAGGAACTCGCCGGACTCGCGATGGGGCGTGCCGTGCTCGACGTACACGTCCGCGACCGTGAAGCAGGCGCGGGAGATTCTGCGCCCCTTCCCGTGGGGGACCGCACGGTGCACGCAGGCGAATCGGGGGTCGACGACGTCGAATTCCGTCTCGCCGCCCACGCCGGCGCGCCGGCCCTGCCCATCGCTCGCAGCGCGTCGGGCGGTGAGATGTCGCGGGTCATGCTGGCACTCGAGGTGGTCCTCGCCGCCTCCGAGCGCGGCGCCACCATGGTGTTCGACGAGGTGGATGCCGGCGTCGGTGGCCGTGCCGCGGTCGAGATCGGTCGCCGCCTGGCCCGACTCTCGCGCACGCACCAGGTCATCGTCGTCACGCACCTGCCGCAGGTCGCCGCCTTCGCCGACACTCATCTGGTGGTCGACAAGGTCGACGATGCGGCCGGTGTGGTGAGTAGCGGCGTGCGCACCTTGACCGATACCGAGCGGGTCACCGAACTGGCGCGGATGCTTGCCGGGCTCGACGACACCGAGACCGGCCGGGCACATGCCGAGGAACTGCTCGCCATGGCGCACGCCGAACGAGAGGGCTGAGTTCGGCCGCGATGGTCGCGAGGTGAAGCGAGGTGAACTCCCGCGTCGTCCGGCGCGCCTCCACAACCGCATCGCACCTCAGGAGCATCATTCTCACCATGAAGATGCCGGCGCTGCTGTCCCGCAACAATGAAACGCTGCCCGGAGTGAGCGGTATCGCCCGGGTCGACAAGAACACCGCAAAACTGGTCCGCCGGGTCGGTCCCGGCGACATCGTCATCCTCGACGCCGTCGACCTCGATCGGGTCACCGCCGACGCCCTCGTCGAAGCGGGGGTCACCGCGGTCGTCAATGCATCGGCGTCGATTTCCGGTCGCTATCCCAACCTCGGCCCGGAAGTCCTCGTCGCCAACGACATCATCCTGATCGACAGTGTCGGGTCCGATCTGTTCAAGAAGATCAAGGACGGCGCCAAGGTCCGGCTCCACGACGGCGGTGTCTACGCCGGGGAACGTCTGCTCGTCGAAGGTGAGGAACAGACCGAAGCCGAGATCTCCGATCGGATGATCGAGGCGAAGACCGGCCTGGTCGACCACCTCGAGGCATTCTCCGGCAACACCATCGAGTTCATCCGCTCGGAGAGCCCGTTGCTCATCGACGGGGTGGGCATCCCCGATATCGATCTCGACCTGCAGGACCGGCACGTCGTGGTGGTCACCGGCGGACCCGACCACGCGCAGGACCTGAAGAACCTTCGGCCCTTCATCAAGGAATACTCACCGATCCTGGTGGGCGTCGACTCCGGTGCCGATGCCCTGACCAAAGCCGGCTATCGGCCGGACCTGATCATCGGCGACCCGGACGGCATCGGCACCTCCACCCTCCAGTCCGGCGCCGAGGTCGTCCTGCCCGCCGATCCGGACGGACACGCGCCCGGACTCGAACGCATCCAGGATCTCGGGATCGGTGCGATGACGTTCCCCGCAGCAGGAACCTCCACCGACCTCGCGCTGCTCCTCGTCGACCATCACGGCGCGGCACTCGTCGTGACCGTCGGAAGCACCGTCTCCCTCGATGAATTCTTCGATCAGGGTCGCCGCGACACCAACCCGTCGGCGGTCATGACGCGCCTCAAGGTCGGTCCGAAACTGGTCGATTCGAAAGCCGTCGCCACCCTGTACCGCAGCCGCGTTTCCGGTGGCATCATCGCGCTGCTCGTCTTCGCCGCGCTCATCGCCGTGATCGCCGCGTTGGTCGTGTCCAACCTGGGCGGCGACGTCGTCGACTGGGCCACGACCTGGTCTGCCGACTCCGTCGAGTGGGTTCGGGGTCAGTTCGAGTGATCTCGATGCGCCAGCACGCGGTCTCCCTGATCGCAGTGTTCTTGGCACTCGGTCTCGGTGTCGTCCTCGGCTCAGGGTTGTTGTCGAACAGCCTCGTAGCCGGCCTGCGTGACGACAAGGCGGACATGGGCCGCGAACTGCAAGCCGAACACGACCGAGCCAATCGACTCGACTCGGAGCTGCGTGCCGCCGACGAATTCGAGGCCACCGTCGCGCCGCGCGTGGTCCGCGATGAACTCGTCGATCGCACCGTGCTCGTGGTGACGACCCCCGATGCCGATCCTGCCGATCTCGACGCAGTCACACGCGCAGTGGCATCCGCGGGTGGCACCGTGACTGGACGACTGTCGCTGACCGACTCGTTCCTCGATGCGGCCGGCGCCGACATGCTCCGCACCACGGTCACCAACATCATCCCGGCGGGCGTGCAACTGCAGACCGGCGCGGTCGATCCCGGCAGTCTCGCCGGCGACCTGCTCGGTGCCGCACTCCTGGTGGATCCCGCCTCCGGAGCATCGCGTAGCACCCCGGAGGAACGCGAGCTTGCATTGTCCGCGTTGCGCAGCGGCGGGTTCATCTCCTACGACGGAGTCGTCGAGCCTGCCCAGTCCGCACTGGTACTCACCGGCAGCGGTGTCGAGGATCTCGACGGCGGCAACCGTGGTGCACTCATCGCCCGTTTCGCGGCAGCCGTCGACACCCGTGGCGCGGGCGCCGTCCTTGCCGGACGGCCCGAATCGGCGACCGGCAACGGCCCGCTCGCGGTGGTCCGCGCCGACGCGGCTCTGTCGGCAGGGCTGTCCACCGTCGACAACCTGGACCGCGAGGCAGGGCGGAGCACCGCGGTGCTGGCCCTGCGCGAGCAGTTCGACGGCGGCGCCGGCCGCTACGGAACCGGGCCCGGTGCGGCCGCGGTCACCGTGGGATCCACCGCGCGGTGACCGGACCCGGTTTCTTCTCGCGCTGTGATGTCCGCAGCATCGGTGCCCCACAATCGCGACTCGGGTACGCACCGGCCTCCACAGGTGTTACCGTGAAGTTCCGTGGGTCGGCAGGCCCCAGCTGTATCGTCTGAAGTCCAAAAGTCCTGCACCTGACGTCACGGGAGCTTCGTTGCCACAGTCACGCCAATCGCGTACCCCTACCAAGCACATTTTCGTCAGTGGGGGCGTCGCATCCTCGCTGGGCAAGGGGCTCACCGCATCGAGTCTCGGTGCGCTGCTCACCGCGCGCGGAATGCGCGTGACCATGCAGAAACTCGATCCGTATCTCAATGTCGATCCGGGCACCATGAATCCGTTCCAGCACGGTGAGGTGTTCGTCACCGAGGACGGTGCCGAAACCGATCTCGACGTGGGTCACTACGAGCGTTTCCTCGACCGAAACCTCAACGCCGACGCGAACGTCACCACCGGCCAGGTGTACTCGACCGTGATCGCGAAGGAACGCCGCGGCGAGTACCTCGGCGACACCGTCCAGGTGATTCCGCACATCACCGACGAGATCAAGCGCCGCGTCCTTGCGATGTCCGCACCCGATTCCGAGGGCTACACGCCGGATGTCGTGATCACCGAGATCGGTGGCACCGTCGGCGACATCGAATCCCAGCCGTTCCTCGAGGCGGCCCGTCAGGTCCGCCATGAAGTCGGCCGCGACAACTGCTTCTTCCTGCACGTGTCGCTGGTGCCGTACCTCGGCCCGTCCGGTGAGCTGAAGACGAAGCCCACGCAGCACTCGGTAGCGGCGTTGCGCAACATCGGCATCCAGCCCGACGCGCTCGTGCTGCGATGTGATCGCGACGTCCCCGCGTCCCTCAAGGCGAAGATCTCGCTGATGTGCGACGTCGACGTCGCGGGCTGCATCTCGTGCCCCGACGCACCGAGCATCTACGACATCCCCAAGGTGCTGCACAGCGAAGGCCTCGACGCCTACGTCGTGCGTCAGCTCGGACTCCCGTTCCGCGACGTCGACTGGACGGTGTGGGGAGATCTGCTCGACCGCGTCCACAAGCCTCGGGAAACCGTCGAGGTGGCACTCGTCGGCAAGTACATCGACCTGCCCGACGCGTACCTGTCGGTGACCGAAGCGCTGCGTGCAGGTGGATTCGCGCACCGCGCCAAGGTGAAGATTCGCTGGGTCGCGTCCGACGAATGTGAAACCGAGTCCGGCGCGCAGGCGCACCTCGGCGACGTCGACGCGGTCCTGATTCCGGGCGGCTTCGGCATCCGCGGTATCGAGGGCAAGCTCGGCGCGATCCGTTTCGCGCGGTCCCGCAAGATTCCGCTGCTCGGACTGTGCCTCGGTCTGCAGTGCGTCGTCATCGAAGCGGCACGTTCGATCGGTATCTCGGATGCTTCGTCCACCGAGTTCGACCCCGACACCACCGCGCCGGTGATCTCGACGATGGCCGATCAGGAACAGGCCGTGGCCGGTGAAGCCGACCTCGGTGGCACCATGCGTCTCGGTGCCTACCCGGCGGTACTGGCCAAGGGATCGGTCGTCGCGAAGGCGTACGGCACCGACGAGGTGTCCGAGCGGCACCGTCACCGCTTCGAGGTCAACAACGCCTACCGCGAGCGGATCGCGAAGTCCGGGCTCCTGTTCTCCGGTACCTCACCGGACGGGCGACTCGTCGAGTTCGTCGAGTACCCGGCGGCCGTACATCCGTTCTTCGTCGCCACCCAAGCTCATCCGGAGCTCAAGAGCCGGCCCACCCGGCCGCACCCGCTGTTCGCCGGGCTGGTCTCCGCTGCGTTGAAGTACAAAGCGGCCGAACGACTTCCGGTCGACGTTCACGGGGATGACGGCAAGCGCACCGTCGACGACCTCGCCGTCGACTCCGCCGAGGCCGTGACGTCCACGTCCGGCAGCATCGACGCGGACTAGCGCGTGGCGCAGCGACACGAATTCCGGACCCTGTCCACGCAGCGCATCTACACCGGTGCCATCGTGTCGCTGCGCGTCGACGAGGTCGCGATGCCGGACGGGCACACCGCCCACCGGGAGGTGGTCGAACACTTCGGTGCGGTGGCGGTGGTTGCCATCGACGATCAGGACAGACTGGTCCTGATCCACCAGTACCGGCACCCGCTCGGCCGGCGACTGTGGGAGTTGCCCGCCGGTCTCCTCGACGAGGCAGGCGAGTCACCGCTCGACGCTGCGAAACGTGAACTCGCGGAAGAGACCGGGCTCGTGGCGGAACACTGGGAGACGCTCGTCGACCTCGCGCTGTCGCCCGGCTTCACCGACGAAGCGGTCCGGGTCTTCGTAGCCCGCGGCCTGACCGAGGTGGACCGGCCCGAACCGGAACACGAGGAAGCCGACCTGGAGATCCACCGGGTGCCTCTCGGCGAGGCCGTGTCCATGGCATTGTGCGGCGAGGTCGTCAATGCCACCGCGGTGTCGGGCATCCTCGCATCGGCTGCCGCACGCACCGCCGGGGTCGAGCTGCGACCTTCCGACGCGCTGTGGCCGGACCGGCCCGGCGCGTTCTCCCGCACCCGCGCGGGGGAGTGACGTCGGTGCTGGCGGGACAACTCGACACCTATCTCGATCACCTCACTGTCGAACGCGGTGCCGCCGCCAACACCCTGTCGTCCTACCGACGAGATCTGGCCCGCTATCGGGACTACCTCACGGACTGTGGGATCAGCGATCTCGCGGAAGTCCGTGAGGAGCACGTCGCCGAGTTCGTGGCGGTGTTGCGTCGCGGCGACCCCGACCGGGACCGCCCGGCGCTCGCTGCCAGCTCGGTCGCACGCGCCTTGATCGCGGTACGTGGATTACACCGGTTCGCCGCGGCCGAAGGTCGGACGCCGAGCGACGTTGCGCGTGCCGTCAAGCCCCCCACCGCGGGGCGGCGTCTCCCGAAGTCGCTGACCGTCGACCAGGTGACGGCAATTCTCGATGCGGTCGGCGGCGAGGCGGACGGGCCCCGTGGCCTCCGCGACCGGGCTCTGTTGGAACTGCTGTATTCGACCGGTGCCCGCATCTCCGAGGCGGTCGGGCTCGATGTCGACGACGTGGACACCGACTCCAGGGCGGTGCTCCTGCACGGAAAAGGCGGTAAGCAACGACTCGTGCCCGTCGGCCGACCCGCGCTCGCGGCGCTCGACGCCTATCTCGTGAGGGGTCGGCCCGTCCTCGCCGCCGGCCACACCGCCGCGTTGTTCCTCAACGCACGGGGCGGGCGGTTGTCGCGGCAGAGCGCGTGGCAGGTACTGCAGACCGCAGCCGAGCGCGCAGCCATCGGGACGGGGGTCTCACCGCACACACTCCGACATTCGTTCGCGACCCACCTGCTCGACGGAGGCGCCGACGTACGCGTGGTGCAGGAGTTGCTCGGGCATGCTTCTGTGACGACGACGCAGATCTACACGTTGGTCACTGTCGGCGCGTTGCGAGAGGTCTGGGCCGGTGCGCATCCCCGCGCACGCTGATCGGAGTGTCCCCGAAATGCGTGTCCGTCCGCGCGACACGCACCCAGGCGGTAGCGTTCAAGGGGCGAGGACGCGGTAGCGTTCCGGATACGGAACAGCAACCGTTCGGCAACTCGACGACAACGGTTTTCGCATCGCTGGATGCACAGCTCGCTAGATGCACAGTAGGACGCAGAACAGGGGGAGCACCGCTCGTGGGCACACCTCGGCCATCTGCCACAGACAGCACACATCTGAACATTGCACACGCGGCCATGCAGGGTTGGCCGGCACCGGTCCGTTCCGTTGCCGACTACCGTTCGCCGGCCGAACCGGAATCACCTGACGACGGGCCCGGCGACGAATCGACGGTGGACACCACCCAGGCTCCGCCGATCGGCGATATCGAGGCTGCGCCGGCCGACCGGACGGACCTCGGCCCCACCGGCAGGCCACGCCGACACATCCCCGATCCGCCACCGCTGGCGTCGCACGGCCCCGCCAAGATCATCGCCATGTGCAACCAGAAGGGCGGGGTGGGCAAGACCACCTCCACCATCAACCTGGGTGCCGCTCTCGCCGAATGCGGCCGCCGCGTGTTGCTCGTAGACCTCGACCCTCAGGGTGCATTGTCCGCCGGACTCGGGGTCGCCCACCACGATCTCGAGCTGACGGTCCACAATCTGCTGGTCGAACCCCGAGCCGATACCGACGACGTACTGATCCACACGCACATCGAGAACCTCGACCTGCTGCCGAGCAACATCGACCTGTCTGCCGCCGAGATCCAGCTCGTGTCCGAGGTGGGGCGCGAACAGGCACTCGGCCGTGCCCTGTACCCGGTTCTCGAACGGTACGACTACATCCTCGTCGATTGCCAGCCATCGCTCGGCCTGCTCACCGTCAACGCGCTGGCCTGCGCAGACTCCGTACTGATTCCGATGGAGTGCGAATTCTTCAGCCTTCGCGGTCTCGCTCTGCTCAACGACACCGTCGCCAAGGTGCGTGATCGGCTCAACCCGCGCCTCGCCGTCGCCGGCATCCTCGTGACCATGTACGACTCGCGGACGTTGCACGGCCGCGAAGTGATGTCCCGGGTAGTCGAGGTCTTCGGTGACCTCGTCTACGACAGCGTCATCGCCCGCACCGTCAAATTTCCCGAGACCAGTGTTGCCGGCGAACCGATCATCACCTGGGCGCCGAAATCAGGTGGTGCCGAGTCGTTCCGGTCGCTCGCCCGCGAAGTGATCCACCGGGCCGGCCGCTGATCCGTGTCCGCTCTCACACAGGATTCCGCCGCTGCGGACTCCGCTGTTGCTGCTGTCGCCGACGAGAACACCGGCCGGCCTCCGGAAACCGAGGATGCTGACAACGGCGGATTCCGGGTCCGGCTCCGCAACTTCGAGGGCCCCTTCGATCTGCTCCTCACCCTGATCTCGCAGCGCCGCCTCGATGTCACCGAAGTCGCGTTGCATGAGGTCACCGACGAATTCATCGCCTACACCCGGAAACTCGGTCCCCAACTCGGACTCGACCAGACCACCGAGTTCCTCGTCGTCGCCGCGACCTTGCTCGACCTCAAAGCGGCCCGTCTGCTGCCCTCCGGTGACGTCCACGACCTCGAGGATCTCGCGTTGCTCGAGGCCCGCGACCTGCTGTTCGCGCGATTGCTGCAGTACCGGGCGTACAAGCAGATCGCCGAGCACTTCGCCGAACTCGAGAGCGCTGCGCTCCGCCGCTATCCGCGTGCGGTGTCGCTGGAAGAATGCTTCGAGAACCTCGTGCCGGAAGTCGTCCTCGGAGTCGACGCGCAGCGCTTCGCCGAGATCGCCGCCGCCGCATTCCGCCCCAAGCCGATCCCCACCGTCGGGCTCGACCACCTGCACGTCTCGGCGGTGTCGGTCCCCGAGCAGGCCGCACACATCCTTGCTCTGCTGAAGGACCGGGGTGCCGGGCAGTGGGTCGGCTTCGAGGTCCTCACAGCCGACTGTGAGCACGGACTGCTTGTGGTCGCGCGGTTCCTCGCGCTGCTCGAGCTCTACCGCGAACGCGTCGTCACCTTCGACCAGCCCGACCCGCTCGGTCCGCTCCAGGTGGCCTGGACCGGTGAGAACGACGAGAACGCCATCGACTTCGAGGAGGACTACGGGTGAGCGCCGACATCCCGGGCCCCGCACTGCCCGAGCAGGAAACGCAGGACCCGGCCGGTGACGAGCGGTCGTGGGACGGCGAACTGCTCGACATGGCCGACGACGAACTCACCGCGGCGCTCGAAGCGTTGCTCCTGGTGGTCGACACACCCGCCTCCGCAGACCAGCTCGCCGCCGCGATCGGTGTCACCGCCGACCGCGCCGAGCGTGCTCTCCGCGCGCTCGCGACCGATCTGGATGCGCGCGGCTCCGGCATCGATCTGCGTTTCGCGGGGGACGGCTGGAGGTTCTACACTCGCCGCGACTACGCCCCCTACGTCGAGAAGCTCCTCCAGGGCGGGGCCCGCACCAAGCTCACCCGTGCAGCTTTGGAAACCCTCGCCGTCGTCGCCTACCGGCAACCGGTTACCCGCAGCCGCGTCAGTGCAGTGCGCGGTGTCAACGTCGACGGGGTGATGCGCACGTTGCTCGCGCGTGATCTGATCGCCGAATTCGGCACGGATTCCGACACCGGAGGCACCCTCTACACCACCACCGAGCTGTTTCTCGAACGTCTGGGCCTCGCGTCGCTGAGCGATCTTCCGCCCGTCGGGCCCCTGTTGCCCGACGTAGATGTGATCGATGACATCAGTGACAGCCTCGAAGCGGACCCGAGGTTTGAGAGAATAGGTAAGAACGCGCGCGCCGAGACACTCTCACGCGCGGAGTTCGATCCAGAGAACTGACAGGAACAAAGTGAAAAAGCCCGCTCGCCGTGATGGCACACCGGACCAGAAACGTACCGCCCGCCCCGCGAAGGGGCAGGGCACCGGCAGATCCACTTCCTCCGCCCGCCGGTCGGACCCCCGCTCTCAGGATGCCGGGAACTCCACTGCAGGGAATACCGCTGCAGGTAAGAAACCCCATCGGGGTCAGGGGGGAGCCCCGCTGAACAAGCGAGGCCGGCCCTCCGCGCCGAAGCCTCAGGCCCGCCGGACCTCGTCGACGCCGACCATCAGCAATGCCAAGCCCGCCCGCCACCAGCACAGCACCGCCGCGCCGACGAAGCTGCCGGCAGGCGAGGGCGTGCGACTGCAGAAGGTCCTGGCGCAGGCAGGCGTGGCCTCGCGGCGCGCCGCAGAGGACATGATCGACCGCGGCCGCGTCGAGGTCGACGGAGCCATCGTTCGGGAGCAGGGGTTGCGCGTCGACCCCGAGAACGCCGTGATCCGCGTCGACGGTGTTCGCGTGGTCGTCAAGAAGGACCTCGTCCATCTCGTCCTCAACAAACCCCGCGGATGGCAGTCCACGATGTCCGACGACCTGGGCCGCCCTTGCGTCGGCGACATCGTCTCCGAGCGTGTCGCCGCGGGGCAGCGCCTGTTCCACGTCGGCCGACTCGACGCCGACACCGAAGGGTTGCTGTTGCTCACCAACGACGGTGAACTCGCGCATCGGCTCATGCATCCGTCCTTCGAGGTCAACAAGACCTATCTCGCGACGGTCAAGGGTGTGCTCCCACGCGGGATCGGCAAGCAACTCAAGGCCGGTGTCGAACTCGAGGACGGTCCCGCCAAGGTCGACAAGTTCGCGCTGATCGAAGCGTACGAAGGACAGTCCCTCGTACGTCTGGACCTGCATGAGGGCCGCAAGCACATCGTGCGCCGACTGCTCGACTTCGTCGGCCATCCTGTGGTCCGGCTCGTGCGCACCAACATCGGTCCCGTTGCGCTCGGCGACCAGCGTCCCGGCACCCTCCGCGTCCTCGGACGCAACGAGGTCGGCGGTCTCTACCAGGCGGTGGGACTGTGACCGACACCCCGGAAGGCCCATTGATCATCGCGATGGACGGACCGTCGGGCACGGGCAAGTCCAGCGTGTCCAAGCGGCTCGCACGGCATCTCGGTGCGGCCTACCTCGACACCGGTGCCATGTACCGAATCGCGACGCTGCACGTTCTGCGCCGCGGCACCGACCCGGCCGACGCCGACGCGATTGCCGTGACCGTCGCCGACCTGCCCTGGTCCATCGGTACCGACCCCGAGGTCGAGGACATCCGACTCGGCGGGCAGGACGTGCGTGAGGAGATCCGCGGCGCGGAGGTGACCGCGGCGGTCTCTGCTGTCTCCGCCGTCCCCGAGGTGCGGGAACTGCTGGTCGCGGCGCAGCAGCGCCTCGGCCTCGCGGCTCACCGCGTCGTCGTCGAGGGACGCGACATCGGCACCGCGGTGTTCCCCGAAGCGGATGTGAAGATCTTCCTCACCGCATCGGCGGAAGCACGCGCACAGCGACGCAATGCGCAGAACATCGTGGAAGGTCGCGGCGACAACTATGACGCGGTGCTCGCGTCGGTGCGGCGTCGCGACCATCTCGATTCCACGCGCGCAGTGTCGCCTCTGCGCGCCGCAGACGACGCTGTCGTCGTGGACACCAGCGACATGAACATCGATGAGGTGACCGCGGCGCTGACCGCTGTGGTCACCGAGCAGACGGGAGCGGCGCTGTGAGCGACGACGTCACAACGGAATACACCAACGAAGGCTTCGACGGCACCTGGTCAGAGGAATCGGATTGGGACCTCGACCTCGAGAGCGGAGTCGATCTCGAAGAGTTCGTCCCCGTTCCGACCGTGGCGGTGGTCGGCCGCCCCAATGTCGGAAAATCAACCCTCGTCAACCGCATCATCGGACGACGTGAAGCTGTCGTCGAGGACGTCCCCGGGGTCACCCGCGACCGGGTGTCGTACGAGGCCAACTGGAACGGCCGACGTTTCATGGTCCAGGACACCGGCGGCTGGGAACCCGACGCCAAGGGCATGCAGCAGTCGGTGGCGCGCCAGGCCGAAATCGCCATGCGCACCGCCGACGCGATCCTCGTCGTGGTCGACGCCACCGTCGGCGCGACCTCCGTCGACGAGGCCGTCGCCAAGGTGCTGCGCCGGTCGAAGACACCGGTGCTGCTCGTCGCCAACAAGGTCGACGACGACCGCGTCGAGGCCGAGGCGGCCGCATTGTGGTCGATGGGGCTCGGCCAGCCGTATTCGGTGTCCGCGACGCATGGTCGTGGCACCGGCGATCTGCTCGACGATCTGCTCGAGAAGATGCCGCCCACGCCGCGTGAGGGCACCGGTGGGGGAGGACCGCGCCGTGTTGCTCTTGTCGGTAAGCCGAATGTCGGCAAGTCGAGTCTGATCAACAAGTTGTCGGGCGACGAACGCTCGGTGGTGCACGATGTCGCGGGTACCACTGTCGATCCGGTCGACTCCCTGGTCGAACTCGCCGGTAAGCCCTGGCGGTTCGTCGACACCGCCGGTCTCCGCAAGCGCGTCACACACGCGTCGGGGGCCGAGTTCTACGCCTCGCTGCGCACCCGGGCTGCCATCGACGCCGCGGAGGTCGCGGTTCTGCTCATCGACGCGTCGCAGCCGATCACCGAGCAGGACCAGCGGGTGATCACCATGATCGTCGAATCGGGTCGGGCATTGGTGATCGCGTTCAACAAGTGGGACCTCGTCGACGAGGACCGACGCCACGAACTCGGGCGCGAGATCGAACGCGATCTCATGCGGATCCCGTGGGCCGCACGGGTTAACATTTCCGCCAAGACCGGCCGCGCAGTGCAGAAGCTCGTGCCCGCCATGGACACGGCACTCGACTCGTGGGACAAGCGCATCTCCACGGGCAGGCTCAACAACTGGCTCAAGGAAGTGGTGGCCGCGACACCGCCACCGATGCGAGGTGGGCGTCTGCCCCGTGTGATGTTCGCAACCCAGGCTGCGACCCGTCCGCCGACGTTCGTGTTGTTCACCACCGGCTTCCTCGAGGCCGGTTACCGCCGCTTCCTCGAGCGGAAGCTGCGTGAGGAATTCAACTTCGACGGCAGCCCCGTTCGGATCTCCGTGCGGGTGCGTGAGAAGCGCGACCGCCGCAAGTAGCCACGAACCCCCGAAACGGCGCTGACCAGCCGATTCGCGTTTCAGTCCGTACCTGTTGTAATCTCAACGAGCGCTCGACGAGAGCGCGGACGGGCTGTGGCGCAGCTTGGTAGCGCACTTGACTGGGGGTCAAGTGGTCGCAGGTTCAAATCCTGTCAGCCCGACCGAAAATCCCCGGTGAGATCTGATCTCACCGGGGATTTTTCGTTTGTCTCGGCAACTCCGCGGTATCGGTTCAGTCCGAAGTTTCCATGGAGACCCGCGCTGCTCCGGTTCGCTCGATCCGCTGTTGACCCCATGCACCAAGCGGGCCGAGTGCGGCATTCAAGGTGCGGCCGTGTTCGGTGAGTGAGTACTCGACCCGGGGCGGCACCTCGCGGTAGATCTCGCGGTGAACGAGACCATCCTCTTCCATTTCCCGCAGGTGCTGGACCAACATCTTCTCGCTGACTCCCGGTAGTGCGCGCCGGAGTTCGCCGAACCTGCGGGTGGAGTGATCGAGTTCCCACAGAATCAGCGACTTCCATTTGCCGGAGACCACATCCATCGCGGCATCGATTCCGCAGATGTAGGGGCCGGTTCTGGGCGATCGAGGCATCGCACGCTCCTTGACACTTACCAATTGGTGGGTATCGAACAATTTAGTGGGTACTTGCTACACGCACAGCAGGTGGGCAGCATGATCACTGTCGATCGGCACCGACAATCGTCAACATTTCACTTTCGTGAGGACACGTCCGGTCATGAGCACCTCTGTCACCGTCAGCACGCTCGACCACGCCTCGGTTCGCGACACTCCGGACCCGGTCGTCGATCGGTTGCGAAACCGCACACTGATCAAACCGACGGCTTCGCGCGCATCTTCGACTCCATCGCCCATCCCACCGACTGAAGGAACATTCTCATGTCTGTGACCACCACTGCGCTCACCGTCATCGGCCTCGGGCCTATGGGACAGGCGATGACCCGCACACTGCTCGCGGCCGGCCATCCCGTCACGGTCTGGAACCGGACGTCGGCGCGCGCCGATGCTCTGGTCGAAGAAGGAGCGGACCGAGCGTCCGATCCGGCCGGAGCCGTTTCGGCGTCGGAGCTGATCATCCTCAGTTTGACCGACTATCAAGCGATGTACGACATTCTCGACCCGATCGAGGATCTGACCGGCCGTACCATCGTCAACCTCAGCTCGGACACCCCCGAGCGCACCGCGTCGGCGGCCGACTGGGTGGCCGGTCGCGGCGGCGACTTCGTCGCGGGCGGGGTCATGGTGCCCGCACCCATGCTCGGTACCGATGCGGCCTATGTCTATTACAGCGGGGATCCGGACGTCTTCCGGCGCTGGGAACCCGTCTTGCAGCGCCTCGGGTCGCCCCGATTCCTCGGCGGCGACGTACGGCTGGCCCAGGTCTTCTATCTGGCGACTCTCGATGTCTTCCTGACCACGCTCGCAAGCGTGCTGCATGCAGCGGCACTCGTTCAGTCGGTCGGCGGCCCGGTCGGGACTGCTCTGGCAGACCTGTACGAACACGTGCAGCTGATCCCGGCGATGATCGGGTCGAGCACAGAGCTGGCCGCCGATCTCGCCGCGGGCACTCATCCGGGTGAGCTGAGCACTGTGACGATGATGGGTGCCACCGCTGGGCACATCGTCGCGGCCAGCGTCGAGTCCGGGGTTGGGCGTGGATTGCCGGACGCCGTCAAGGACCTGTACGACGCAGCCACCGCCGCCGGACACGGCAGAGACAACTGGACAAGTCTGTTCGAGGTGATCAAGGCCGAACGTCGAGAGCATGTCGGCGTACCCACCGGCCCATAGAGTGCACAAGCCACTGTCCTGACGCGGATCCCCACGCGTTACCGACGAGTGGGGAATGTGCCGTCGGTGCGGTGGCGAACCGACCCCGGCGATGCGCCCGTGATCCTCTTGAACGCCTTCGAGAAGGCGGCCTCGGACTCGTAGCCCGACCTCGACGCGAGTTCGGCGACCGTCGCACCGTCCATCAACGCGACGGTCGCCGATTCCATCCGCCACCGACCGACGTATCGCATCGCCGGTTCGCCGACCAGATCGGTGAACCGCGCCGCGAACGCCGACCGCGACATCGCCGCTTCCCTCGCCAGGGACTCGACTGTCCATGGACGCTCGGGGGCGCGGTGCACTGCGGCGAGTGCACGGCCGACCTGTGGATCCTGAAGGGCGCCCACCCATCCGTTCTGCGCAGCAGGCGCGGAATCGATCCAACTCCGGATGGCCAGGATCACAAGAATGTCCGCCAATCGTGTGAGCACCGCTTCCCCGCCCGGTTGCGCGTGCTGGGCTTCCTCGGCCATCAACGACAACACCTGCGTCGTCGTCCTGCGTATTGCCGACCCCGCCGCGTCCATCCGCAGGACGGGTGGCAGCAGCGCCACCAGGCGACGCGCGGTCGGATGATCGAACTCGACGACACCGCACACCAGGGTGGAGCGTTCACCGCCCCCGCCGTGGCGCAGAACCGAATAGTGATCGCCGATCATGGTCTGGGGGAGTAGATCGACACGCCCAGCGTTCGGTGCACTCGGGGCGCTGCGCATCACGTGTCCCGCACCGTGCG
Source organism: Rhodococcus sp. NPDC060086 (assembly GCF_042730275.1). Classification (NCBI taxonomy): domain Bacteria; kingdom Bacillati; phylum Actinomycetota; class Actinomycetes; order Mycobacteriales; family Nocardiaceae; genus Rhodococcus; species Rhodococcus sp. NPDC060086. Next base: position 13,053 of record NZ_JBHWWZ010000053.1, on the reverse strand, counting down.
GAACGACGACGAAATCCCCGGGCAGGAGCCGTTGAGGTGCCGAATCGGGCACCTCGAGCCACATCTCGCCCGAGACGACCAGGTGGAAGCTCACACTGTCGGCGATCGGGGGCATCTCCAATCCCCACGGCGCACTCAACTCCGACCGGCAGTAGAAGCCCCCGCGCATCCGCAGCAGGTGCAGAGCTTCCGCGAGCGGATCGATCGGGGTCCACGGGTAGAGCACGTCCTCGGTGCCCCTCACGCTCTCGACCGTCATGTGTCCACCCTCGCTGCTGCATGCCTCATCGTCCAGCGCCAGTGGACGAAAGAGCATGTAGTGCGGACCAATGGTCATAGAACGTCCTGAGGGCGCTTCATACGGTGGACACATCATCCGGACAACTTCAGGAGAGTGTCATGAAAGTGCTCGTCATCGGTGCAACAGGCGGCTCCGGCCGCGCTGCCGTCACCGCACTCCTCGACCGCGGCCATGAGGTCACCGTCATGGTGCGTACTCCCGCCGCCCAGCGCACCTTCGGTGACGGGCCCAGCGCCGTGATCGGCGATGCCACCCGGCCGGACGACGTGGATCGGGCCGTCCGCGGTCACGACGCCGTCATCGTCACCCTCGGAATCACCGAGAACCCTGTACGCGTGCGGCTGCGCGGCCCCGCCCACACGTCGATCGATGTGCGCTCGACCGGGACCCGTAACGCTATCGACGCGATGCGACGTCACGGCGTGCGGCGCCTCGTCGTCCAGACCACCTACGGCGTGGGCGCCACCGACGGCAGACTGCCACTCCGGTACAAGCTCATGTTCTCGCTTCTTCTCGGGCCTCAGATCGCCGACACCGTGATCCAGGACGGTGTCGTTCACGAGAGCACTCTCGATTGGACACTCGTGCAACCGGTCAATCTCACCGACGCTGCCGACGACGGAGCACCGTTCACCTCGGTCGCCGGGGAACTCGCGGGCTGGCACGTCGCTCGCAGCAAGGTCGGCCGGGCGCTCGCTTCCGCTGTGGACCACGAGGAGTACGTGAGGCGAACAATGTCGGTGTCGTGAACCGGAACCGGCCGAAAGTCTCCTCGATCGAGCGTGATCGGACCACGATGAGAAACGGCGACGCACAGGGTCCATCCGTGTAGCTGAGATTCCTCCATCCCCACAGATCAGGAGCAGACCGTGACCTCTCGACTCAACCCGTACATCAGTTTCCGCGACACTGCGCGCGACGCGATGGCGTTCTACCGATCCGTCTTCGGCGGAGAACTGGACATCAGTACCTTCGGTGAGGGGCAACCCACCGGCGACGCCGCCGTGGACAGCAAGATCATGCACGCAATGCTCACGACCGACAGCGGTTTCGTGCTCATGGCCTCGGACACGCCCCCGGGAATGGACAACACCCCGGGAACCAACTTCTCGATCTCCCTCAGCGGCGACGACGAATCCGAACTCCGCGGCTACTGGGACGCACTCGTCGAGGGCGGCACTATCGCGATGCCGCTCGAGAAGGCGCCCTGGGGCGACAGCTTCGGAATGTGCATCGACAAGTTCGGTGTGCAGTGGATGGTCAACATCAGCGGTAGTCCCGGCTGATCGAGCCGGCACCCGCACACGACGCTGGACGCGCGACTCAACCGAGGCGCGCGTCCAGTTCGCGTACCAGGGTGACGGGAGCCGTCTCACGAAAGGACATGTCGACCAATTCGGCGACTTCGTCCCAGTCCAGCTCGTCGCGGTCGAGGTCGTAGCCGACCCACCCCGCCGGACCCAGGTACATAGGCAGATACGTGTGGGATTCACAAAGCAGGGAGTGGCGTTCGTCGGCGTCGGGCTTGACGATCAACGAGCGAGGGAACGGCGTGCGCGTGTCCTTCTCGGCGCCGCCGTAGACCGCGAACGACGTCTTCGTGAAGAAGAACGGCCGGCCGTGCGAGATCTTCTCCTGAGCGCCGGGATATGCCAGCACGAGGGTGCGCAGCCGTGCCAGCAACGGATCCGTGTCGTCGAACATGATCGGATGTGACATGGCGGAATCTTACCGCTGCAGTGCCGAGATCCCCTCGTGGAGGAGGGGTTCCACGGCGTCGCCGAACGCGCTGAAACCCTCGCCCACGGTCTGCCCCTGCAGGAACCGGAAATGGATCCCCTCGAGGATCACCGCGAGCTTGAAATATGCCAGCCCCAGGTGGAAGGCCATGCCCGACAGGTCACGTCCGTTCGCGTCGGCATAACGGGACAGTAGTGCGTCGTCGTCGAGAAAACCGGGGGCGCGCGACACCGTCGACACCGGAACGGGCCCGTCCATGCGCGCAAGCTGCTGGTAGACCATGAGCAACGCGACGTCGGTGAGCGGATCACCGAGGGTTGCCATCTCCCAGTCCAGCACCGCCGCAACGTGATCGCGCTCGTCGATGAGTACGTTGTCGAGGCGGTAGTCGCCGTGCACGATCGTCGACCCGCTCGACGCGGGCAGATGCTCGACGAGTAGCCGGTGAAGCTCCTCGGCGCCGGCGAGCGCGCGACTCCGAGACGCATCGAGTTGCGTCTGCCACCGCCGAACCTGACGTTCGAGAAACCCCTCGGCGCGGCCGAAATCTCCCAGGCCCACGGCCGCCGGATCCACTGCGTGCAGTGTTGCCAGGGTGTCGACCATCCGCTCGGAGATCGCCCGCACCCGAATCGCGCCGAGGGGTGCGAGCTCCTTTGCGGTACGGAACGGTGTGCCCTCGACCAGATCCATGATGTAGAACGGTGCTCCGATGATCTCGGTGTCGTCGCACAGAAGGTAGGTGCGCGGTACCGGCACATCGGTTCCCGCCAGCGCGGTGATCACGCGGTGTTCGCGCGTCATGTCATGCGCGGTCTTCAGCACGTGTCCGAGTGGTGGCCGACGCAGGACCAGCTCCCGCCTGCCGTCGCTCACCCCGTACGTCAGGTTCGATCGCCCACCGCTGATCAAGCGGGCGGTCAGCGGCCCGTCGAAGAGGTCGGGTGCAGCGGACTCCAGGAAAGTGTGGAGGAGTGCAGTGTTCAGGCCGGCGGGGTCCGGCCCTGGGGGATCGGTGGTCACGGGTGCCTTCCTGGCTCGATGAGGGACGGCGAAGTCACACCTGAGGGGAGCGTAGTCGGACCGGATATCCCTGTCTCCAATTCGGATCACCCGATTTCGGACAGGACGGAATACTTGAATACTCCGAATTCGGGTGGGATAATCTCGAGCCATGCCCACAACGAGCGCACTGACGCACGCTGCACTCCAGGACTCCCTTGCAGGCTTCGACTCGCGTCGGATTCCGCTCGAGGGGCGCCGTCACGCCGCTGTCGTCATAGCCGTACTCGACGACGGGACCGGCAATCCCGTCATGCCCTTGACGAGACGACCGACGAAGCTGCGCGCACACCCAGGCCAGTTCGCGCTCCCAGGCGGACGTCTCGACCCGGGGGAGACCCCAGAAGTGGCGGCATTGCGGGAACTGCACGAAGAACTCGGACTCGATGCCGCGCCGGACGCCATCGTCGGGCGCCTCGACGACTACATCACCCGATCCGGATATGTGATGTCACCGTTCGTGGTGTGGTCCGACGCCGCGATCGCGGACCTGAAACCGAGCCCGGACGAGGTCGATGTCCTGTTCTCCGTTACCGAAGCCGAGTTGGACAGTGAACCCCGATTCGTCGACATTCCGGAATCCGACAAGCCCGTGATCCAGTGGCCGTTCCGTGGTCACCTCATCCACGCACCCACCGCCGCAGTGGTCTATCAGTTCCGTGAGGTTGCCCTCCACAGTCGGCACACGCGAGTCGACGGTCTCGAACAACCTGTGTTCGCATGGCGTTGACCACCACGTGAGGTTGCCCGCGGCGGATATGGAAAGCTTGACCGGCGCGACCGGGCAGACACGAAGGGGGCACGATGGGTGACGTGACGACGCCGGACGACACCACTCCCGGTGCCGACCGCATCCTCACCATCCCGAACCTCCTCAGCTTCGTCCGGTTGCTCGGAATCCCGCTTTTCCTCTATCTGATCCTTGTCGTCCACGCCGACGGGTGGGCGCTTGTCATCCTCTTCCTCAGTGGCTTCACGGACTGGGCCGACGGCAAGCTCGCCCGACTGCTCGACCAGACTTCCCGACTCGGCGCGCTGCTCGACCCCATGGTCGACCGTCTCTACATCGTCACCACTCTCATTGCTTTCGTGGCGCGGGACGTCATCCCCTGGTGGATGGCCGCGATCCTGATCGGACGTGAACTCGTTCTCGCCCCGACCCTCGCCGTGTACCGGCGCCGCGGGATGCCCCCACCCGATGTTCTCTACTTGGGTAAGGGCGCGACGTTCCTCCTCATGTGCGCGCTTCCGCTGCTCCTGCTCGATCTGGCTGCGCCCGCAACGTCCGCTGTCGCGCATCCACTCGGTTGGGCCGCGCTGATCTGGGGCTCGGCGCTCTACGTATGGACCGGGCTGCTCTACCTAGTTCAGGCCGGATGGATCGCCCGTGTCGTGCCCTCGCGCGAGGGGCAGCGCACCGAGTGAGTCGCCGCTGGGAACAGATCCCCCGAAACCCGGTTCCGTCGCTGCTCAAATCACTGCTCGAGGACCACCTCGACCCCGGCTATGCTGCTGCGGCGGACGATCGGGCAGCCGGACGCACTGCGTCATCCCCGACACGCACCAGGGTCTGGCTCGTCATAGGCAGCGTCCTCGCCGGTCTCGTTCTCGGTGTTGCGTATGCCGAAAATGCGGATCGTGAACCGGGCGCCGACCAAGCCCGCGCCGAGATCCTCGATTCGATGCGCACCAGTGACGAACGTATCGCCACCCTCGTGACCCGCCGCGATGAACTGGCAGGCACCGTCGAGCTGCGCAGCGCCGAACTGGTCGCTCACGATGCCCGGGGTGCGGCAGCCCTCGACGAGCTGCGCGCCGCGCAGCTCGCTGCCGCGGCTGTACCTGTCGACGGCCCCGGGATCACTGTCACCCTCTCGGATCCGTCCGCTCGACCGAACCTGTCGGATTCGTCGGTGCGCGACGACACCGGCACTACCGCGACCGTCCTCGACCGAGACCTGCAATCCGTGGTCAATGCGCTGTGGGCGGGAGGTGCCGAAGCTGTATCGGTCGGCGATGTCCGTATCGGCCCCGGTGTGACCATCCGGCAGGCCGGGGGAGCGATGCTCGTCGACAACCGGCCGGTGTTCTCGCCGTACGTCGTCTCCGCCGTCGGACCTCGGTCTCGGATGCAGACCGATTTCGTGGTGAGTGACGCATACCTGAGGCTCTCGGGCATCAAGCAGCTCTACGGGGTAGGTTTCACGATCGCCGAGTCCGACGAGCTCGAACTGCCGGCGGCCACAGTACGTACTGTCGAATCGGCTAGGGAAGTGGGGAATCGGTGAAGCACCTTCGGCACGGTCAGGCGCTGTATGCGGTGCTGGCACTCGCGATCGGCATTGCTGCCGGGATCGTATTCAGCCCACAGGTGCCCGACGTGGTGCAGCCCTACTTACCGATCGCGGTCGTCGCAGCCCTCGACACCGTGTTCGGCGGTCTGCGTGCCTACCTCGACGACATCTTCGATGCGAAGGTTTTCGTCGTCTCGTTCGTCTTCAACGTTCTCGTCGCTGCACTCATCGTGTGGCTCGGGGACCAACTCGGCGTCGGCACGCAGCTCTCCACCGCGGTCATCGTGGTCCTCGGCATCCGCATCTTCGGCAACGCGTCGGCCCTGCGTCGCAGACTCTTCGGGGCGTGAGCGATGACCGACGATCCCGCCGAACGCGAACGGCCCGAGCCACCCGAATCCGGTGTCCATCCGCCTGATACCGGCCCGCGGCGCGAGCGCCGTGTGTACGCGTTGCTCGCGGTGCTGCTCGTCCTTCTGCTCGGGACGGCCATCGCCACGCAGGTGAAGAACACCGGTACGGGCGACACTCTCGATTCCGCCCGCCCCGCAGACCTACTGGTGCTTCTCGACAACCTCAATCGACGCGAGGCGGCGCTGCGGCAAGAGGTCACCGGCCTTGAACGCACCCTCGAAGGTTTCGAGCAGAACGGTTCGGATGCCGCCCTGGCGGAGGCCCGTGCTCGTCTGCAGAACCTGTCGGTTCAGCTCGGTACAGTGCGGGCCACCGGACCGGGCGTTGTCCTGACGATCAGCGACCCGCTCGAAGGGATCGGATCGGAAGTTGTCCTCGACACGATCCAGGAACTGCGGGCGGCCGGCGCAGACACCATGCAGATCACCGGCGCCGACGGAACCTCGGTGCGTATCGGCGTCGACTCGTGGGTCACAGGGCAGGGAGGCGATCTGACGGTCGACGATCGAAAGCTCGCGGCGCCCTATACGGTTACAGCGATCGGGGACGGTCCGACCCTCGCGGCGGCACTGAACATCCCCGGCGGGGTGGTGGACACGGTCGCTCGACGCGGTGGAACACTGACCGTGGAGCAATTGCCGCAGGTCGAGGTGCTCGCCTTGCGAGAAATCGAGCCACGCCAATACGCTCAGCCAGGAAACTGAACCAGACGTTCGTGCCGAATCGTCGCCTCCGAAAGGAACTGCCGTGAGTGAGTTCGAGACACCCGCTGATCTGCGATACACGGCGGAGCACGAGTGGGTAGAGCGGACGGGGGCGACCACCGCCCGGATCGGCATCACCGATTACGCTCAATCCCAGCTCGGCGACGTGGTGTTCGTGCAGTTGCCGGACGCCGGATCCGCGCTCACCGCGGGTGATTCGTTCGGTGAGGTCGAGTCCACGAAGAGTGTGTCGGATGTGTATGTGCCGTTCACTGCAACGGTTGCGGCAGTGAACGGGGACCTCGAGGCGAACCCGGAGCTGGTCAACAGCGCGCCCTACGGGAAAGGGTGGCTCATCGATGTCGAGGCGGGTAGTGAAGCGGAGCTCGACGCAGCCCTCGAACCGACCCTCGACGCCGCCGGATACAGAGCGATCACAGAAGGTTGAGACCCCCTGGATGACGTAACCGCGACTACCTGCACCAGGGGCGTGCGCAGGGTACGGTCGGGTATGGCGTGTGCCGTGTCCGATCGTGGTGGTGGCGAACGAATGACGATCAGCCGGGATTACTCGGATGATCGAACGGATAAGGAGAAACGGTGAGCGAGAACGGCAACGCGGGCTACGAAGAGACCCCAGCGGAAACCACTTCGGTGTTTCGTGCCGACTTCCTGAACGAATTGGAGAACACCGGCGCCGCTGCAACGACCGAAGCACCGGTCTCGGGTGTCGAAGGCCTTCCGGCCGGGGCGGCTCTGCTCGTCGTCAAGCGTGGACCCAACGCGGGTTCACGCTTCCTGCTCGACCAGCCCACCACATCCGCCGGGCGGCATCCCGACAGCGACATCTTTCTCGACGATGTCACGGTCAGCCGGCGCCACGCGGAGTTCCGTCAGGACGACGGCGAGTTCCAGGTTGTCGACGTCGGAAGCCTCAACGGCACCTATGTCAACCGTGAGCCCGTGGACTCGGCGGTGCTCGCGAACGGGGACGAGGTACAGATCGGCAAGTTCCGCCTCGTGTTTCTGACCGGCCCGCGGGGCACTCAGGGCGCAGGTAGCTGATGACCGCTGCCCACCAGCCGGCGCCGGCAGGTATGTCGATCGGGTCCGTGCTCGATCGGCTCCGCCCGGAATTCCCGGACGTGACGATCTCGAAGATCCGATTTCTCGAAGCCGAAGGGCTGATCAGCCCGGAGCGTACGCCGTCGGGCTACCGGCGGTTCTCCATCGCGGATTGTGAACGACTCCGGTACGTGCTCACCGCGCAGCGTGATCAGTACCTCCCGCTGAAGGTGATCAAGGAACAGCTCGAGGCGATCGACCGTGGCGCCGCAACGGTGGGGACCGTCGAGACTCGCCCCAAGCGGCCGCGTCAGCTCGCGGTCGCACGGGGCGAAGTGTCGCCGGAGGACCTTCGTACCGACCGTCAGATACGAGTCGGCCGAGACGACCTCTGCGAACGAGCGGGTATCGATACCACGTTCCTCACAGAACTGGTGGGCGCAGGGCTTCTCACGCCGGGTGCTGCAGGATTCTTCGACGACGACGCGGTGCTGTTGGCCCGGACGGCGAAGGCGATGTCCCAGTTCGGCCTCGAAGTCCGGCACCTGCGCGCATTCAAGTTGGCAGCAGACCGTGAGGCGGGCCTCGTCGCTCAGATCGCGGGACCGATCGCCAAGGGGCGCGATGCAGGGGCACGGGAACGCGCAGAAGAGATGGTTCGTGAATTGGCTGCACTGTCACTGACGTTGCATACGTGTCTCGTCAAGGCCGCCGTGCAGGGCTCACTCGATCGTTGAGATCACCCTGCTGCGGCATCGTCCGCACGCGGGGTGACATCTTCCGGCATCGGGCACCTGACGTACACGGGGGAGCACACTAGAATCCAGGCAGAACGTGTCAGCGATCATGTCGACTGACAGGCAGCGGGACGGAGGCGCCGCAATGAGCGAGATGAGGATAGTGGGAATCCGAGTCGAGCAACCGCAGAACCAGCCGGTCCTACTGTTGCGTGAAGCGGATGGTGAGCGATACCTGCCGATCTGGATCGGTCAGATGGAAGCGACCGCGATCGCGCTCGAACAACAGGGCGTAGAGCCGGCGCGGCCCCTCACCCACGACTTGATCAAGAATCTTCTCGACGCCTTCGGCCATGCCCTTCTCGAGGTCCGGATCGTGGATCTTCAGGAGGGCACCTTCTACGCCGACCTCGTCTTCGACGGCGAAATGCGGGTCTCGTGCCGACCCTCGGACGCGGTTGCGGTCGCCCTGCGCACCGGCGCACCGGTGTTCGCAGAGGAATCGGTGCTGGCGGAAGCGGGCCTCGCGATGCCCGAGGAGAAGGAGGACGAGGTCGAGAAGTTCAAAGAATTTCTCGAATCGGTCTCACCCGACGACTTCAAGGCGACCGACGGTTGAAACGGCATTCGGAACGCCGCTGATCGAGTGGAAGTTGTTTGCCGACGCCTGATAACGAACCGGTGTAATGTCGAACGTTGCTTTCCGTGTCGGCGTGTTGCTGCCCGACGTCAATCACCGGGGCGTACGCTGAGTTGATCCGTTACGGAATCAAGTCGGGTGAACCGGAGGATGCACAGGATCGGATGCGGTGGGGATCCGCCTGGTCGGTGGTGGCGAGGGACAACGGGGCGCGCGAGAGGAAGTCACAAAGTGCGAGATCGGCCGCAAGGACAGCAACTCGGTGCCGACACCGGCGACCGCGTAGCGTCGGTACCGGTATCGGACACCTCCGAGGATTTCCAGCCGGGACTGTTTCCTGACAACTCGGTGCCCGATGAGCTTGTCGGCTATCGGGTGCCGATCGCATGTCAGATTGCCGGCATCAGTTACCGCCAACTGGACTACTGGGCACGAACGAACCTGGTGGTGCCCTCGATCAGGAGCGCGGCGGGTTCCGGAAGCCAGCGCCTGTACTCGTTCAAGGACATTCTGGTTCTGAAGATCGTCAAGCGACTCCTCGATACCGGTGTCTCGCTGCAGAACATCCGCGTCGCCGTCGATCATCTTCGCAGCCGTGGCGTACGGGATCTCGCGAAGATCACACTCTTCTCCGATGGCACCACTGTGTACGAATGCACATCGCCGGAAGAGGTCGTCGATCTGCTGCAGGGCGGACAAGGCGTGTTCGGCATCGCAGTCAGTGGCGCGGTCCGGGAACTGACCGGCAGTATCGCCGACTTCCCGGCCGAGCGTGCCGACGGATACGACGTCGAGGAGAGGCCAGAGGACGAACTGGCGTCCCGCCGACGAAACCGCATCAATCGTCGAATCGGATAGGGCCTAGGTCACGCTCCCGGAAGGCCGACCCGGATCGCAGCATTCGTGCTCTAGAATCGATGTGCGTCGCCGTCTCGCGGGAGAGTCCCGGACCAACACGTCCGGGCGCCGAAGGAGCAGCACCTCCCCGTCAATCTCTCAGGCACCCAGGACCGCGTGAGCTACGACGTCTCTGGAAAGCGGTGGGAGTACCCACCCGCCCACGGGGAAAGGTCCGTCGACCGGGACCGAATCTCTCAGGCGCTCGCTTCGCGAGCTCAGGACAGAGGGGGAGGAAGCACCCGTGCCGACCGAGCACGGTGTGAGCCTCGCCGACCAGCCTGGGAGCTGCGATGACAGATGCCGTCACTTGGAATTTCGCTGATCGTCACATCGGACCCGACGCGCCGGGAATGCGCCGGATCCTCGACGTCGTCGGAGTCGATTCGCTCGAGGATCTCGCCGCGAAGGCTCTACCCGCCGGCATCCTCGACAGCCGTGACGGTGATGTCGCCGACGGGTTGGATGTCCTCGATGCACCGCTCAGCGAACACGAGGTGCTTGCCGGTCTGAAAGCGCTGGCGTCTCGCAACACCGTGGCCACGTCCATGATCGGACACGGATACTACGACACACTCACGCCGCCGGTGTTGCTCCGCAACATCATCGAGAATCCCGCCTGGTACACGGCGTACACGCCGTATCAGCCGGAGATCAGCCAGGGTCGTCTCGAAGCCTTGCTCAACTTCCAGACGATGGTCGCCGACCTGACCGGCATGGAGGTCGCGAACTCGTCGATGCTCGACGAGGCCACCGCAGCGGCCGAGGCCATGACGTTGCTGCGCCGCGCGAATCGTAAGTCGAAAAGCCCCCGGTTCGTCATCGACGCCGACCTGTTCACTCAGACCGCCGCGGTGCTCGCAACACGCGCCGAGCCGCTCGGCATCGAGATCGTCACCACCAACCTCGTCGACGACGGACTGCCCGAGGGCGACTTCTTCGGAGTGCTTCTACAGGTGCCGGGCGCGTCGGGCCGCGTGTTCGACGTCGCTCCGCTGATCGACGCTGCGCACGAGCGTGGCGCGTTGGTCGGGGTTGGCGCCGATCTCCTTGCATTGACGTTGATGGCTCCGCCCGGAGAGAAGGGCGCCGACGCCTGCTTCGGCACCACTCAGCGTTTCGGTGTCCCGATGGGCTTCGGCGGTCCACATGCCGGATACCTGGCTGTGAACAGTGCACACACCCGGAACCTTCCGGGCCGGCTCGTGGGCGTCTCGGTCGACGCGGACGGTGCTCCTGCATATCGGCTGGCGCTGCAGACACGTGAACAGCACATTCGTCGGGAGAAGGCGACCAGCAACATCTGTACCGCGCAGGTGCTGCTGGCGGTGCTCGCCGCGATGTACGCGTCGTACCACGGTGCGGAGGGGCTGACCGGGATTGCACGTCGAGTGGGTGCCCACGCATCGCATATCGCGGCCTCGCTGCGCAGCGGTGGTGTCGAGATCGTTCACGACGAGTTCTTCGACACCGTTCTCGTCCGTGTTCCGGGCCGCGCGGCCGAGGTGGTGGCCGCAGCGGTCGAGCGCTCCGTCAACCTGTACTTCGTCGATGCGGACCACGTGTCGATCTCGTGTGACGAAGCGACGACGGCTGCGCACGTGGCCGCCGTGCTGTCCGCATTCGGTATCACCGGGGACGGGGCGGCCGGCGATTTACCCGTGTCCATCCCGGAGGTGTCCATCCCGGAAGAACTCGGCCGAACCAGCGACTTTCTGCAGCATGAGGCGTTCACGAAGTACCGGACGGAGACCGCGATGATGCGGTACCTGCGACGGTTGTCCGACAAGGACCTCGCTCTCGACCGCACGATGATTCCGCTGGGGTCGTGCACCATGAAGCTCAACGCCGCGGCGGAGATGGAAGCTATCACGTGGCCGGAGTTCGCGGGTCTGCATCCGTTCGCGCCTGCGCATCAGACCGAGGGGATCCGCGAACTCATCTCGGACCTCGAACGCTGGCTCGCGGCGGTCACGGGGTACGACGCCGTCACACTGCAGCCGAACGCAGGCAGTCAGGGCGAATATGCAGGTCTACTTGCGATTCGGCACTACCATCTGAGCCGCGATGACGACCACCGCGACACGTGCCTGATTCCGTCGAGTGCGCACGGCACCAACGCCGCGTCGGCCGTCATGGCCGGGATGCGCGTAGAGGTTGTTGCATGCCGCCCGAATGGTGATGTCGACCTCGACGACCTACGGGCGAAGATCGCCGACCATGCCGAGCGCCTCGCCGCGATCATGATCACTTACCCGTCGACCCACGGCGTGTACGAACACGAGATCGAAGACATCTGCGGTGCTGTGCACGACGCCGGCGGACAGGTGTACATCGACGGTGCGAATCTCAACGCACTCGTGGGGCTCGCCCGGCCTGGCAAATTCGGCGGCGACGTCAGTCACCTGAATCTGCACAAGACCTTCTGTATTCCACACGGCGGTGGCGGTCCGGGTGTCGGTCCGATCGGTGTGCGTTCACACCTCACGCCGTTCCTTCCGGGGCATCCGGCCGCGCCTGAACTCGGTGGCGTGGGGCCGGTGTCGGCTGCGCCGTACGGGTCGGCGTCGATCCTGCCGATCACGTGGGCGTACATCAAGCTCATGGGCGCACGCGGTCTGCGTCAGGCGTCGCTCACGGCGATCGCTTCGGCGAACTACATCGCCCGACGCCTCGACGAGTACTTCCCGGTCTTGTACACGGGAGCGAACGGGATGGTTGCGCACGAATGCATCCTCGACCTGCGGCAGTTGACCAAGGACACCGGTGTGACAGTCGACGATGTGGCCAAGCGCCTCGCGGACTACGGATTCCATGCGCCGACCATGAGTTTCCCCGTGGCTGGGACGCTCATGGTCGAACCCACCGAGAGTGAGGATCTGAGCGAGATCGATGAGTTCATCGATGCGATGATCTCGATCCGCAGAGAGATCGACAGGGTGGGGGCCGGGGAGTGGGCGGTCGGCGACAACCCGCTGAGAGGCGCACCGCACACTGCGGAGTGCCTGGTCGGGGAGTGGACCCATCCGTATTCGCGTGAGATTGCGGTGTACCCGCTGGGGAAGGGGCGCGCGAAGGTGTGGCCCTCGGTACGACGAATCGACGGGGCACACGGCGACCGCAATTTGGTGTGCTCGTGCCCTCCGCTGGAGGCGTACAGCAACTGAGGACGTGTGGGGCTGCGGGCTGTTTGCCGCCG
>NZ_JBHWWZ010000052.1:0-35565 GCF_042730275.1 Rhodococcus sp. NPDC060086 | reverse complement strand
GTGCCCGGCAGTCGCCGGGCACCCCACACGCCTCGTCGGCGGACCGCTACCGGGTCAGCCGATGTTCACGCCGTAGTCCCGCGCGATACCCCCGAGCCCGGATGCGTAGCCCTGGCCGATGGCACGGAACTTCCACTCGCTGCCGTGGCGGTACAGCTCACCGAAGACCATCGCGGTCTCGGTGGAAGCGTCCTCCGTCAGGTCGTATCGGGCGAGTTCACGGTCGTTGGAACGGTCGACGACGCGGATGAACGCATTGCGCACCTGCCCGAACGACTGGCCACGCGCGTCGGCGTCGTGGATCGACACCGGAAACACGATCGACTGCACGTCCGCAGACAGGGCGACGAGGTCGATGTTGATCGACTCGTCGTCGCCGTCGCCCTCACCGGTCAGGTTGTCGCCGGTGTGCTCGACTGCGCCGTCGGGCGAACGCAGGTTGTTGTAGAACACGAAGTGCTGGTCGGAAAGCACCTTTCCGCCTGCACCCGCCACCAGTCCGCTGGCATCGAGATCGAAGTCGGTTCCCGTCGTGGCCCGGACATCCCAGCCCAGTCCGATCGTCACCGCCGTGAGGTTCGGCGCCTCCTTCGAAAGCGAAACGTTTCCACCCTTGGCCAAGCTGACACCCATACCGGTCCTTTCGATCGTTGTGGTGATCTCCACGATAGCCATGGACAGCCCGGTCCGTATTGCCGCCTTGGTCCGTGTGTTAGGTTCCCGACGTCGTATGCGACGACGCATGAGGAAGCCGGTGTGATTCCGGCGCGGTCCCGCCACTGTGACCGGGGACAGTTTCCCGGGAGCCAGATACTCACGTCGCCGTACTCACCTGGACGGGGCGGATCACCCCGAGAAAGGGCGTCTTCGCCATGCGCGTTCGCGCCGTACCACTCAGATTTCTCAGCGCTGTGACAGTCGCGGGTCTGGCACTCGCAGGGTGCTCGACCGCCACCACCGATACCGACACAGCTGCCTCAGACGGCTGTATCACCGACTTCGATTCGAGAGTCGACTACTTCCCCGACAAGTCGGAGATCGCCGACGCCGAGAATTTCTCGATCACCTACGAGAACAGCTACCAGGTACTCACCGTCGACGAGCCGTTTCCCGGTGCCGAACCGGAGTCGTACGTGCTGGTCAAGTGTGGCGCACCGGAACCGGAACTGTCGGACGATCTCGCCGATGCTCAGCAGATCTCGGTGCCGATCAGCAGCCTGTATTCGGGTTCGACGACACACCTGCCGCTCGTCACCGAGCTCGGCGTGCTCGACGCACTCACCGGCGTGTCCAACGGATCCTATGTAAGCGACACCGCGGTCGTCGATCGGATCGCATCCGGAGACGTCGCCGAATACGCGGCCGGCGGCACCATCGACACCGAGGCCGTCGTCGTCGCCGCACCCGACGTGGTGATGACCGGCGGTACCGACGACCCCGCCTATTCGCAGCTGCGCGAAGCCGGGATCGGAGTAGTCGCGAACGCCGAGTGGCTCGAAGCATCGCCGCTCGGTCGCGCCGAGTGGATCAAGGTGATGGCGGCACTGACCGGCACGGAAGCCCGCGCCGCGGAGGTCTACGACGGAATCCGCAGCGATTACCTGGAGGTAGCCGACCAGGCAGCTGGAGCGGAACCCGCACCGGCGCTGCTCGGCGGGATGTCGCAGGGAACCTGGTACATGTCGTCGGGCGGCAGCTACATGGGCCGCCTCTTCACCGACGCGGGCGCGCAGTGGCCGTGGCAGGACGTCGCCAGCACCGGGTCGCTGCCCCTCGACTTCGAGGTCGTGGTCGCTGAGGCATCCGACGCACCGACCTGGCTTGTCGTCAACAGCTGGACCTCGGTCGCCGACGCTCTCGCCGACGACGAACGCTACGGCGAGCTCGCGGCGGTCGGCACCGGTCAAGTGTGGAACGCGAACAAGGCGCTCGGACCCGGCGGCGGTAACGACTACTACGAACGTGGCGTGCTGCGACCCGATCTGGTCCTGTCCGACCTCGTCGCGATCCTGCATCCCGAGCTGCTACCCGACCACGAATTCACGTTCTACCAGCAACTTCCCGCGTGACCACCGTGCTCAGCGCGGCACCTGCGAACACTGAGACCATCGCTCCCCCGGTTCGCGCTCGCCGCGTGGCGGTGGTGTTCGCCGCGCTGATCGCGGCGCTCGTGGTCGCCACCGTCGTATCGGTGACGGTGGGGTCGGTCACGGTGCCACTCGGCGAAACCCTGCGCGTCCTGCTCGGACAGGACGCGCAGAATCCGCGCTGGGGCATGGTCATCCGCGACCTCCGGCTACCTCGCACGCTCACCGCGATCACTGTCGGCGCGGCGCTCGGCATCGCCGGCCTGCAGATGCAGACCCTGTTCCGCAACGCACTCGCCGACCCCTACATCCTCGGTGCCAGCTCCGGCGCGAGTCTCGGTGTTGCGTTGGTCGTCGTGGCCGGTGGTGGCGGAGCGAGCGGATTCACCGCGAACCTCGCCGGACTCGGTCGCACCGGAGTGGTGATCGCTGCCGCGCTCGGTGCTGCGGCCGTACTGATGATGATCGTGGTGCTGTCGCGGTGGGTGCGTTCGGCAGTGACGCTGTTGCTCATCGGTGTGATGCTCGGATCGGCGACCACCGCAGTCGTGTCCGTGCTCCTTGTCTACGCCGACCCGCAGCGCGCCCAGCAGTTCCTCGTATGGGGTCTGGGCAGTTTCACTGCGACCACGTGGTCGGACCTGAAGCTGCTGGTTCCCGTGGTCGTCGCCGGCATCGTCATCGCGCTGCTGACGGTGCGGGCCCTCAACGCGCTCCTGCTCGGCGAGGGATACGCGCGGTCGATGGGCATCGACATCCGTGTCGTCCGACTGACGACGGTGGTGTCGGCTGCACTGCTCGCGGGCGTCACCACCGCCTTCTGCGGACCCATCGGATTCCTCGGTCTCATCGTTCCGCACCTGTCGCGCATGGCATTCGGCACCTCCGATCATCGAGTGCTGCTGCCCGGAGTCGCACTGTTCGGTGCGGTGGTGGCACTGGTATGCGGTGTGGCGAGCCAGATGCCGGGCACCGACACGGTGTTCCCGCTCAACGCGGTGACCGCGCTCGTCGGCGCGCCGGTCGTCATCGTCGTCCTCGTGCGTAGCCGGCGTGGAGCACTGGGAGCGGCCCTGTGAACAGCCACGGCCCTGTGAACGGTGTGGAACTGCGCGATGTGACGATCGGCTATACACGTCGCCGCGCGTTGCGGAAGAGTGGCATCACCGAGATCGCGACCGGTCTCGACGCCGTCGCTCGCCGCGGGGAGCTCACCGCCCTGGTCGGTCCCAACGGCGCGGGTAAATCGACATTGCTCCGCACCCTGTGTGGCCTGCAACCGGCGCTGCGCGGACAGGTGCTGATCGACGGCGACGACGTGTCGTCGATTCGCCCCGCAGACCTCGCGACCCGCATCTCCGTGGTCCTCACCGAACGTATCGATCCCGGCCTGCTGACGGTGCGCGAACTCGTCGCCCTCGGACGGACGCCGCACCTCCCTGCCAGCGCACGACTCTCGCCGGAGGACAAGGCCGCGGTGGACTGGGCGCTCGACGCGGTCGGCGCGGCAGAACTGGCGTCCCGGCAGTTCAGCGAGCTGTCCGATGGGCAGCGACAACGCACACTCACCGCTCGCGCCCTCGCACAGGACCCATCGCTACTGGTGCTGGACGAGCCGACGTCGTTCCTCGATGTGCCGTCCCGGGTCGAACTCGTCGACGTGTTGCGGGGCCTCGCCGTCGAACAGAACCTCGCCGTGATCATGTCCACCCACGAACTCGAACTCGCGCTGCGTGTGTCCGACCGGATGTGGTTGCTCGACGCCGACCGCACCCTGACCTGTGATTCCCCCGCAGCTCTGGCCGAGTCCGGTCGCATCGGAGCAGCATTCGATCGTGGACGGATGCGCTTCGATCCGCGCACACTGGTGTTCGACCTCGATTCGGAGGACAGCCGTGTCTGACCCTGCCGCAGTACTCGGGCGCATTGCCGCGCTGAGTCCCTACTTCTCGGTGAGCACCGGCGCAGTACCGGACGGCCGGTGGCAGCAGACGTCTGCGCTGCGCGACAGTATGATTCGCGACCCGTTGGTGTCGGATACTGCGCACCGGATGGGAACCGGGGAGGCCCGAGTGGCCGCGTCGACTCTCTTCTTCGGCTACGCCGCCCGGATGTGGTCGGTGTCGTTGGGCTCGGTCGTCGACTCGGGCCGATGTGTCCGCCTCGACCCGGACACGTTGCTGTGGTGCAACGACGGGGGGCTGCGACTGCACATCGTCGACCCCGAATTCGGTTCGACCACCGCTGAAATCCTCGACGACCAGCTCGAACCGCTCATCGACGCGTGGAGCGACATCGTCGCCCCGGGTTTGATGTGGGGTAACTCCGCGTCCGCGCTGATCGGGGCCGGACGCGTGATCGGTGATGCCGCGCAGGCGCACATCGACACACTCTTCGACGATCCACGTCTGGTCGGCACGATGGTCCGGTCCACCGGCCGACGTCGCAGTTGCTGCCTGTACTACCGCGTCCCGGGCGGAGGCGTGTGCGGCGATTGCGTCTTCCCCAGCCCACCGAACGCATCGACGAAGGAGATTCTGTGACAGTCGCATTCGCCCCTGAGATCGTCGACACCGAGGACGGTGGTCGCGAACAGCGCTGGCCGCTTCCCACCGATGAGGACTCACTACTGCGGCTGATCCGGTTGTTGTTCGACGAGTACTGGGACGACATGTGGTTCGGCCTGCTCATCGAAGGTTCGGCGCTCGAGGTCGCGGCACCCAATGCTTCGAAGAAGATCTCGATGTACGACGGGTATGCGACCGTCGACTTCGGTCGCTGGCATTTTCACCTGTGCATCGGCGAGCACACCGCGAGCGGACCGGAGCTCGGCCGTATCCGTCGCTGCGGCCGGGCAGAGCTGTACCGCAGGATCGGCACGGACGACGCACCGACGTCGTGGGGTGTGCGCCTGTTCAACGGCCGTGACGAACAGATGCTCACGATCATGTTGCCCACCCCGTTCCTCACGAACATGCAGCAGCTGACGGACGAACCGGTGTGGGTGCACCTCGAGGCGTGGGATCGCATTCGGTCGGAATTCCTCGGCCTGGCGCCGGATCCCCGTGACCGAACCGGCAAAGGATTTCGCCACTCCTGACCAGCACAGCCGACAGAAACGCACGACGGAAATACAACCCGCGCAGACAGATACAAACCCTCGGCAGGGTTGTATCTGTCTGATTGCGTTGTAACCGTTCTTCCTGCTTTGCCCGTTCGAATGAAGACGTGGCTATACTCCGGGATGTAGTTGGTTCGCCGTGCCGGTCGTGAGGAGCCCCGAAGGCCGTGGCGGCGTCGAAGCACCCCTGCGCGGGGTGTGGAAGAGGGAACCCGGTGAGAATCCGGGACTGTCCCGCAGCGGTATGCAGGAACGACCGCCGTCATCAGCACTGGGCATCACCCCGGGAAGCGACGGCCAGTAGGTACGGGCCCACAGGCTCGGGCGCTTGCAAGTCCGAATACCTGCCATCTGCGCCGGGCACGCCGTGCCCGGCGGTGTGCCGCCTCGTGGACCGGGCGCGCGGACCCGCATCGTATTCTCTCGCTCCGGCCGGGCCGGAGTCGACTGGGCTCGGTCGGATTCGCGCATCCTACGGGCGGTAGGCCATCAAGGACCGACCACCGGAGTACCACCAGTGCCTACACCCTCTGTCCCTACCTTCCATGCTGCCCCTGCCTTCCACGCCACCGTTCTCGGCTCCGCACGGATCGGACCCCAGCGTGAACTGAAGAAGGCCGTCGAATCGTATTGGGCCGGCCGGATCGACCGCGCCGGGCTGGAGAAGGTCGCCGCCGGACTGCGCGCCGACACCTGGGCTGCGCAGCGCGACGCCGGGCTCGATTCGATTCCGGTCAACACGTTCTCGTACTACGACCACATCCTCGACACTGCAGCCATGCTCGGCGCACTACCGCCCCGGGTGTCGGGTATCGCCGACGACCTCGACCGCTATTTCGCAGCCGCGCGAGGCAACGACGACGTCGCACCGCTCGAGATGACGAAGTGGTTCGACACCAACTACCACTACCTCGTCCCCGAGATCGGCCCTGACACGGTCTTCTCGCTCGATCCGTCGAAGGTGCTCGGCGAGGTCGCCGAGGCCCGCGCGCTCGGCGTTCCGGCCCGCCCGGTAGTCGTCGGCCCGCTGACGTTCTTGCTGCTGTCGAAGTCCACCAGCGAACAGGGCCCGCTCCTCGACCGTGCCGATGAGCTGGTCCCGCTGTATCAGGACCTCTTGTCGCAACTCGCCGCCGCCGGAGTCGATTGGGTGCAGCTCGACGAGCCCGCACTCGTCCGCGATCTCGACGACGCGACCGTCGCCGCGGTCGAACAGGTGTACGGCACGCTGTCGCAGGCACAGGACCGTCCTGCGATCCTCGTCGCCTCCTATTTCGGCAGCCTCGGTCCGGCGCTCGGTGCACTCGCTCGCACCGGTGTCGAAGGCCTCGCGGTCGACCTGGTCGCAGGTGACTCGGCAGACATCGCCGGACTGCCTGCCCTGGCGGACAAGCTGATCGTGGCGGGCGTGGTGGACGGCCGCAACGTGTGGCGCACCGATCTGGAGACGGCCCTGGCCACCCTCGCCACACTGCTCGGCTCGACGGGCTCGGTGGCGGTGTCGTCGTCATGCTCGTTGCTGCACGTTCCGTACACCATCGAGGCAGAGTCGAGCCTCGACGAATCGCTGCGCGCGTGGCTGGCATTCGGCACCGAGAAGGTCGCCGAGGTCGTCACCTTGTCGACGGCACTGCGCATCGGCCGCGACGCCGTGGCTTCCGAGCTCGCCGCGGCGCACGCGGCTGCCGATGTACGCGCGTCCGATCCTCGCCTACGCAACCGCCAGGTGCGCGGCATGCTCGACTCGATCGCATCGAACCGCACTCGCACGTCGGCCGATCGGCGCCGCGAGATCCAGCGACAGCATCTCGATCTGCCTCTGTTGCCGACCACCACCATCGGCTCGTACCCGCAGACCACGCGCATCCGGGTGGCCCGAGCCGCATTGCGCAAGGGCGAGATCGAACGCGCGGATTACGTGCAGCGGATGCGCGACGAGATCGCTGAAGTGGTGGCCCTCCAGGAGAAGCTCGGAATCGATGTGCTCGTGCACGGTGAGCCGGAGCGCAACGACATGGTGCAGTACTTCGCCGAGCAGCTCGACGGATTCTTCGCGACCGAGAACGGCTGGGTCCAGTCGTACGGAAGCCGTTGTGTACGTCCGCCGATTCTCTACGGCGATGTCGCGCGGCCGAATGCCATGACCGTCGACTGGATCACTTACGCACAGTCGCTCACCGACAAGCCGGTCAAGGGCATGCTCACCGGTCCCGTGACGATTCTCGCGTGGTCGTTCGTCCGCGACGACCAGCCTCTCGCCGACACCGCCGATCAGATCGCCCTGGCCATCCGCAACGAGACGGTGGACCTGCAGGCTGCGGGAGTGCGCATCATCCAGGTCGACGAGCCGGCACTGCGAGAACTGTTGCCGCTTCGCAAGTCCGATCAGGCCGAATACCTGGAGTGGGCAGTCGGGGCGTTCCGTCTTTCGACGTCCGGCGTGGCGGATTCGACGCAGATCCACACCCATCTGTGTTACTCGGAGTTCGGAGAGGTCATCGAGGCGATCGCCGAACTCGACGCCGACGTCACCTCCATCGAGGCCGCGCGTTCACACATGGAGGTGCTCGACGACCTCAACGCAATCGGATTCGACCTCGGAGTGGGCCCCGGCGTCTACGACATCCACTCACCGCGGGTTCCGAGCGAGAACGAGATCGCCGAGTCTCTTCGCGAAGCGCTGCGCGCCGTTCCCGCCGAGCGCCTGTGGGTCAACCCGGACTGCGGACTCAAGACGCGCGGCACCGATGAGGTCACGGCGTCGTTGACGAACCTCGTCGCCGCGGCTGCAACGGTTCGGTCCGAGCTCGACCGATAACGATTCCCAGAAAGCACCCGATCACCATGACCACGAAACACATTCGCACCACGCACGCCGGGAGCCTGCCTCGAACCGACGAGCTGGTGGCCGCCAACCGGGCACGCCGGGATGCCGCGGACGGATTCAGACTCGACACGACGAGAGAGTATTCGGAATTACTCGCCGGACAGGTCGACGCCTTGGTTCGTCGCCAGATCGACCTCGGGATCACCACACCCGGCGACGGCGAATACGGAAAGGCGATGTCTTCGGCCGTCGACTACGGCGCCTGGTGGTCGTACTCGTTCCAGCGTCTGTCCGGGCTGGAACTGGCCGAAGGTGGACCGTTCGGCGGCGAGCCCGTCCGGTCGACACCCGGCAACGTGCGGCTCACGACGTTCCCGGACCGACGTGACTGGGCCACGTTCGCCGAGGCCTACAGCGATCCGAAGAGCGGTGTCTCCGTCGGTGACGAGGCTCCGGTGTTTCCTACCGCGACGGGTCCCGTCACCTACACCGGACATGACGCGATCGCGTCGGACATTGCGAACCTGAAGTCCGCCCTGTCTGCATCCGGGGCAGAGCACGGCTTCATCACCTCGCTCTCACCCGGCAGTGCATCGCGAATCGGAAATCAGTTCTACACATCCGAAGAAGAGTTCATCTGGGCTTGCGCGGACGCGATGCGCGAGGAATACCAGGCGATCATCGATGCCGGGTTGATCCTGCAGATCGACGACCCGTCGATCGCCGAGAACTGGGATCAGATCAGCCCGGAACCCACGGTGGAGGACTATCTCGCATTCACCCGCATCCGCGTGGAGGCGCTCAACCACGCCCTGCGTGGGTTACCGGAGGACCGGATCCGTTTCCACCTGTGCTGGGGCAGCTGGCACGGCCCGCACACCACCGATCTCGAGTTCAAGTACCTCGTCGAGACGATGCTGACGATCGACGCCGGTTCGTATTCGTTCGAGGCCGCGAACGTCCGTCACGAGCACGAATGGCGGGTATGGGAGGACGTGACGCTACCCGATGGCAAGCAGATTGTGCCCGGCGTGATCAGTCACGCCACGAATGTGGTCGAGCACCCCGAACTCGTCGCCGACCGGATCGAGCGGTTCGCGAGCGTCGTCGGCCCCGAGAATGTGATCGCCTCGACCGACTGCGGTCTCGGCGGTCGCATCCACCCACAGATCGCGTGGGCGAAGCTCGAATCACTCACCAAGGGCGCAGAATTGGCTACCCGGCGCCTCTGGTAGTCGACGCCGAACCGGCGTGGTCCGGAAGAAATCCTCCCGGACCACGCCCGGCCCCTCATTCGACGGCAAAGCGATCGACGAGCACCTCGATGCGACGTGCGGTGTCCTGCGGAGGAACCCTGCCCGTTCGGGTGAGCTCGACCAGACCGTGCACTGCAGCCCAGTAGACCTCGGCCAGCAGACCCGGTTCGACGGTTCCCGCGACCAGTGTCAACGTGTCGTGTAGGACTTGGAAGGACTCACGCATCGGGGCCGGGGTCGCAGGGTCCGCGAAAGGCAGTCCGTTGTCGAGGTTGAACATCGAGTCGTACACGGCAGGATGTCGCTCTCCGAACGCGATGTAGGCACTCGTGAGGGCAGCGACAGCGGCGCGTGGCGAGTGGGTTCCGGAGACCGCTCGGGACAACTCCAGGGTCATCTCGGAAAAACCGTCCAGTGCGACAGCCGCGATGATCTCGTCCTTACCCCGAAAATGGCTGTAGAGCACGGGTTGGCTGTATTCGATCCGTTCGGCCAATCGCCGAGTGGTGACAGCGTCCCACCCTTCTGCCTCTGCCATCTCACGCGCTGCCGCGATGATCGACCTGTGGCGGGAAGCCCGCTCACGCGCTTTGCGCTCCTGCACTGACATTCCGTGATTCTAGCAGTGCTAGATCTTGAGTCGTCGAAATGTTATCGTCGATCTAATTTCTAGCATTGCTATATCCAGGAGGTTTCCATGCTGAATGCAGTTGCAGTCACCACGGTCGTGGTCTTCGGCATGTTGGTGGGGGTGGAATTCGCCATCGCAGTGTTCGTCAATCCGATCATGTATCGAATACCTGACGATGCCGGTGTGGCTGCTCGCAGCGACGGCGCGCGGGTGCTCGGACGCGTGATGCCGTTCTGGTACATCGGCACGCTCGCCATTGCGATTCTGTGGACGATTCTGGGGTGGGGCGACACCACTGCATGGATGACGTTGGGTGCGTCGGCGTTGTTGCTGGTCAGCGTCGTGATGTCGGTCCTGCTTCTCGTACCGATCAACAATCGCTCGATCCGATGGGCAGAAGAGGGAGCGCCGCCGGACTGGAAGGAGCAAGCTGACACCTGGGACCGCTACCACTATGTGCGGGTTGGCGTCATCGCGCTCGGCTTCGCACTGTCGGCGGTGGGATTACTCCTGATCTGACGCGAAGGACGGCCATGAACAATTCGTCACCGATAGTCGTTACGGGCGGCACCGGCACCGTCGGCCATCATGTCGTCGACCGCTTGCGCGATGCCGAGCGCCGGGTGCGTGTGGTCAGCCGTCACGACCGATCCGGCGACACGAGAACCGGACTCGAGTGGGCAGTCGCCGATCTGGGCCGCGACGAAGGCATCGAGCGTGCGTTGGCGGGCGCCGACACCGTGGTGCACTGCGCGACCGGCTACTCCCGACGTGCGGATGTCCGCGCCGCTCGGCACCTCTTCTCGGCTGCACGAGTCGCCGGAATCGAGCACGTCGTGCTCATCTCGATCGTCGGTGTGGACCGGATTCCCTTCGGGTACTACACGGGCAAAGTGGAGGTCGAACAACAGCTGGAACGATCCGGGCTCGGCTACAGCATCCTGCGCTCGACACAGTTCCACGAACTGGTGGCCGGACTGTTCGCTCGCCAGAAGCGCCTACCCGTTCTTCTCACACCGGATATCCGGATCCAGCCGATCGCCGCAGCCGAAGTTGCCGACGAACTTGCCCGACTGGCAGCGGCCCCACCCGCGGGTCGGGTACTGGAGGTAGGGGGGCCCGAAATCATCGACGCACGAGATCTTGCCCGGACCTACGCTGCGTCGATCGGGGCAAGAAAGGGGATTTGGCCGATCCGTCTCCCCGGGCGCGCGTTTGCGGCGTTTCGCGCCGGAAACAACCTGACCCCGGAGCGGGCGGTCGGAGTGCAGACCTTCAGCGAGTATCTGGCATAGCAAGGACGAGGGCCTCGACCGCGCAGAGCTGCACCCCTTCGGCGCATCAGCCCTCGAACTCACGTTCCGCGTATGCGATCAGGCCGAGCGTGTTCCCGGGCGGATGAGACCCGTTTCGTAGGCGGCGATGACCGCCTGAACCCGGTCACGCAGGGACAGCTTCGCAAGGATACTGCTGACATGGGATTTCACGGTGTGCTCGCTGACTACGAGGGACGCCGCGATCTCCGCGTTGGACAACCCGGCGCCCAGCAACCGCATCGTCTCGATCTCACGGGTGGTCAGCAGACCGAGCCGCGAGCTCTGTGGCGGGAGCGTCGCTGCACCCGAAGTGAAGGCGGCGATCAGCGTGCGGGTGACGGACGGCGCCAGGAGCGACTCTCCTGCTGCGACAACCCGTACGGCATGTACGAGGTCGTCGCGTCTGACGTCCTTGAGGAGGAAACCACTGGCACCGGCACGCAGGGCATCGAAGACGTAATCGTCCTGATCGAACGTCGTGAGCATGACCACTCGCGACGAAGTCTCGGTGCAGACGATGCGCGCAACCTCCAGCCCGTCCATCCCGGGCATCCGGATGTCGAGGAGCACCACATCCGGTCGATGCGCTCTCGCCGCCCCGACCGCCTCGAACCCGTCGCCCGCTTCCGCAACGACCATCATGTCGGTCTGCGCGCCGAGAATCATCGCGAACCCTGCCCGTACCAGCTCCTGATCGTCGGCCACCACCACGCGAATCGTCATGCGGCTCCGGAGCCTTCCCGTGATTCCGTCACCGGATCGGCCGCGAGCGGGAGTCGAGCGGTGACCTCGAAGCCCGGTCGGCCGTCGGGTCGGGCACCCGCGACGGCAGTACCACCGCATGCGGCGGCGCGCTCGCGGATACCGATCAGGCCGTGACCTCCAGCGGGTCGTGCGGTGTCCGCACCGCGTCCATCGTCGGTGATCGTGATCTCCAGTGCGTCGTCGTGCCAGCGGATGTGGACCTCCGCGTGTTCTGCTTCGGCGTGCTTGACGATGTTCGTCAACGACTCCTGGACGATCCGATACACCGCGACACCGCAATCGGCGGGGACTGCGCGTGGTTCACCTTCGACACGATAGACCGCGGCCGGGCCGGTTCCGCCGACCTGCCGGACGAGAACGGGCAGGTCTTCGATGGTCGGTTGCGGTGCGCGGGAGACGTCTTCCTCTTTCAGGATCGCAAGTAGCCGGCGGAGTTGGGAGAGGGCGTCACGGCCGGCCTCCGCGATGGCATCGAACGCGTCGGCCGCACGCCGGGGTGAATGCTCCACGACGACAGGGCCTGCCTCCGCCTGCACCACCATCAGGGTGATGGAGTGAGCAAGAATGTCGTGCATGTCGCGCGCGATGCGAGCTCGCTCGCGTTCGGCGGCCCGCTCCTCGTCGCGGCGACGTTCCCGTTCCAGCCGGAGCGTCTGTTCGGCGAGCGCCTCGGTTCTGGCACGGGCACTCGCGGCGGCCCGTCCCAGTGCATAGGCCGCGACGTACATCAGGATGCCCCGCATCGCCGTGTTGAGGGATCCCACGGTGGCGAGTCCCACCCCGCAGATGAGGGTGAACACCACCACTCTCACCCACGGCCCGCTCCAGTTCGCCAGCCCGTAGACCCCCACCAGAACCCCGTACCACAGTGGTTGCGGGGCAACCGGTTCGACGAGGTCGTACGACGCCGACACTGTGATGGACACGAGCAGAACGGCGACCGGGTACCGGCGCACCGCCATCACCGGGAGCGATGCTCCGACGGCCGCGACATACCCCCACCAATGCCACGCACGTCCATCGATGCTCTGCTGGAACAACAGAGGTGCTGCCTGCACGACTGCGAGCACGACGGCCAGCGCAACGAGCGCTCCGGGTGCACCTGCCCATCGTCGTACTCTGGCGATCATCGGCACGTCCGGCACAACGCGCAATCCTGCCACAGATCCCCGCTGTTCCCTGTCGGTAGGGATCAGGATGCGAGGGTCATCGGCCGGGCGGAGCGTCGTGTCAGAGGAAAGAGACCGGCTGTCATGAGCAGGCCCGCGACCGGAAGCAGGTCAAGGCTGATGGCGGCGACGACGACACCGAGCGTGACGAACGCCGCGGACCACGCCCTGAGCTCACCGACCACGACGAGATGACAGGCCGCCACGATCAATCCCAGATAGAACAGGACCGGGCCGATCGCGTACACGGCGAGCTCCACACCGGGCAACGACTGCACCGACTCGAACATCGGGCTCATCGCGGCGTGGTCCGTGGCGAGCATCCCCACAACGAGATCGATCCCGAACTGCACGACCGCGCACCCTATCCCCACCAGAGCTACGACGGCCGTCCCTGTCGCGAACTGACCGCGTCCGGCCCGCCGCCGCATTTCCCAGACCACTACCGCGAATAGACCGAGCGCGCCGAGGAACGCCAGATGCCCCACAGTCCAGGCAATTCCGGGCCCACGCTCACCATCGATCGAGTCCAGCAGCCGTACCACTCCGTATACAACGGTGAGCAATGGCGCCACTATGAAGGCGATGTTCTTTTCCATGCCCCGAATCCTCGCGCCCCGGTGCCGCCCCCGCATCGCCGACGCGACCCATCTCTCCAGTCCCCCGCACGACGGATACTCGGCAGCTTCCAGTCGTACTCTTCGGCGTCGGCAAGCAGGTCAGCGTCGCGTCTGCTCCGCCTGTTCCAGAACGGCGAGCGCCAGCTTGACGTGGGCCGCATCGACGAGTTGACCGTCGACGCTGGTCGCGCCGAGACCTCGAGCTTCCGCCTCGCGATACGCCTCGAGATTCCGCTTCGCCTGGCGGATCTCGTCCTCGGTGGGCGAGTACACGTCATTGGCGATGTCGATCTGCGACGGGTGGATCGCCCACTTGCCGTTGAATCCCAACGCCGATGCACGACGGGCTTCACGTTCGTAGCCCGTGGCATCCTTGAAGTCGGGATACGGCGCGTCGATCGCGAGCAGACGCCCGATGCGGGCCGCAGTGAGCACCTTCATCCGCGCGTAGTGCCAGAAGTCACCGGGGTAGTCGTCGCGGGGCCGGAAGTTCGTGTCGACACGGGCGCCCTGCGACACCGACAGGTCGCCGGCACCGAAGATGAGTGCGTCGAGGCGACCACTGGACGTGGCGATCTCCTCTGCGTTCGCCACCCCGGCCACATCCTCGATGAGTACCTCGAGCCGGATGCGTTTGGTCATTCCGAGTGTGTCCTCGACCTGCGTGAGCAGGGTGTCGACCCACCAGACATCCCGTGCGGCGGTCACCTTGGGCACGATGATGACATCGAGGTTCTCGCGGGCGCCGGTGAGCACCTCGACGACGTCCCCGTACGCCCAGCGAGTGTCGATGCCGTTCATACGGATCGCCCGGGCCGTGTGTCCCCAGTCGTACTCGTTGAGAGCGCGAACGGCCTTGCCGCGGGCTTCTTCCCGCTCAGCGGGGGCACAGGCGTCCTCGAGGTCGAGGAACACGAGGTCGGCGTCGGAGGCGGCAGCTTTCGCGAACATCCGCTCGTTGGACGCGGGTGTCGCGAGTTCCGACCGCCGGAGCGGTCGTGGCGTCGAGGTCATGAGGCGTTCCTTCCCAACGTGATGATGTCGCGGTCGCACAGATCGGCGATCTGCGCGTAGGTGAGGTCGAGCACCTCGGTGAGGACTTCCGCGGTGTGCGCCCCCAGTGCGGGCCCCAGGTTGTCGACGATTCCGGCATTTCCCGAGAATCGCGGTACCGGAGCCTGAACGAGCATGCTCTCGAGATCCGGATCGTCGACCCGGACGAACACCTCGCGAGCGATCATCTGCTCGTCCTCAACGAGTTGGGAGACATCGTAGACGGGCGCCGCAGCAATCTCCCCCGCTTCGAACACGGCCATTGCGTCGTCGAGAGTGTGCTGCGCTACCCACTCTGCGACGAGCTTGTCCACGTCGTCCAACCGCTCGAGGCGCCGTTGCGCATCCGAGAAGTCCGGATCGTCGACGAGGTCATGGCGTCCGATCGCCTTGAACACCCGCACCGCGATGCTCGGTGAGCTGGCCGACATCGCGAGCCATTTGTCGTCCTTCGTCCGGTAGGTGTTGCGGGGCGCCGAGATACCCCAACGGTTTCCGGTCCGTTGTGCGATCTCACCGGTCTGGTCGTAGGCGAGCAGCGACTGTTCGAGCAGCCTCGCCAGCGGATCGACCAGGTTGACGTCGATCAGCTGACCGTCCGCACCGTGCACGTCCCGGTGATAGAGCGCCATCATGATCGAATACGCGGCGTTGAGCGATGCCACTCCGTCGGCGAGCATGAAGGAGGGCAGCGTCGGAGGTCCGTCCGATTCGCCTGTGGTGTGCGCGAATCCGCTCATCGCCTCACCGAGAGTGCCGAATCCCGGGCGCGACGACTTGGGGCCGGTGAGACCGAATCCCGTGACATGCAGCATCACGATCTTGGGGTTGATCCTGCGGAGTGCGTCGTAGTCTAGGCCCCACCGGGTGAGAGTATGCGGCCGAGTGTTCGCGACGACGACGTCGCATTCCGCCGCGAGACGTCGCACCAGATCCTGGCCGTCTGCGGTGCGGAGATCGATTGTGACGGAGCGCTTGTTGCGCCCGATGCTCTTCCAGACGAGCCCGATACCGTCCTTCTGGACTCCCCATCCCCGGATCGGGTCGCCGCCCTGCGGCTGCTCGACCTTGATCACGTCGGCGCCGAACTCGCCGAGATAGGTGGCCGCGAGCGGTCCGGCCGCCAAGGTTGCGAGATCCAGTACCCGGATGCCGTGCAGCATGGCGCTGCGCGACGGTTCGGGATCAGACATGCTCGACCACCCGGTCGGCGACGAGTTCGGTCTGCGCACCTGCAGTCATGAGGTTCTCGGGGCGCTCGAGGCCGAGGTTCTCCCGCAGTGTGGAACCGGTGTACTCCTCACGAACGAGCCCGCGAGCACGGAGTTCCGGCACGACGAGCCGCACGAAGTCTTCGAATGCTCCGGGGAAATGAGTTGCGGCGATGACGAATCCGTCGCACGAACGCGACTGGAACCACTCCTCCATCTGCGCCGCGATCTGGGCGCCGGTGCCCACGAAACGAGGACCTTGCAGCAGGGTGGCACGGTGGTTGGCGAGGACGCGCAGGGTCAGTTCCTGGTCGCCGATGTGGCGCTTGACGCCCTGCACGAGGCCCCGGATGCCCGAGACACTCTCGATCAGCTCGTCGGTGACGACGTCGTCGAGGCTGTGACCCGCGAAATCGTGGTTGGTGACCTCCGACAACAGGGTCAGTGACGCTTGGGGGTGGACGAGCTCGTGCAGGAAGATGCTTTCCTTCTGCTGCGCGATCTCCTCGGTCTCTCCCGGGATGACGTAGACCATCGGAAGAACCCGCACGGAGTCGGTCGCCCGGCCGTACTCGGCGACCAGTGCTTTCTGATCCGCATAATGCTCGGCTGCGACAGCCTGACTCGGGTCGCCCGTGAAGATCAGATCGGCCCACTTGGCGGCGAACTGCCGGCCACGACCGGATTGGCCCGCCTGGATCAGCACGGGCCGACCCTGCGGCGTTCGCGGCACGGTGAGCGGGCCCTGGACATCGAAGAATTCGCCGTGGTGATCGACTTCGTGAACCTTCTCCGCGTCGGCGAAGATCCCCGATTCCCTGTCGCCGATGATCGCGTCGTCTTCCCATGAATCCCACAGTTTTGCGACAACTTCCACGAACTCCTCGGCGCGGTCGTAGCGCTTGTCGTGGTCGAAGTGCTTGTCCACACCGAAGTTGCGCGCCTCGGCGTCGTTCACCGAGGTGACGATGTTCCAGGCGGCGCGTCCACCACTGAGATGATCGAGTGTCGCAAAGGTACGTGCGACGTGGAACGGCTGGTAGTAGGTCGTGGAGTAGGTTGCTCCGAGCCCCAGATGCGTGGTCGCGGCCGCGGCAGCGCCGAGAATCGCGGTGAGGTCGAGCTTGATCGGCCGGGCGCCGTAGCGGACGGCGTCGGCGACGGAGTTGCCGTAGATGCCGGGCATCGCGAGCCGGTCGTCGAAGAACATCAGGTCGAAGTTGCCTTCTTCGAGGACCCGTGCGATCCGCTGGTAGTAGGCCAGGCTCAAGTAGTCCTGCGCCGCGTTCGGGTATCGCCATGACCCCGAGTACACGGACACGTTCGACGCCTGCATGAACGCCACGAGCGTCATCTGGTCGGTTCTGCGCTCTGCCATGGAAGGCTCCCTTGTCAGAAATAAACACATCTGATGTCAACTGATATATTTAATGCTCGGTGATAGATTGTCAACACCGAAATACGTGTCAGGAAAAGGGGTCGCGATGACGGAGACCGACCGGGGTCCGTGGATCGTCGGCGAGACATCGGACGAGACATCGCCGAAGCAGACGGGCCGTGAACGCGTGCGCGCTGCGCTACGTCATCGGATCCTGTCCGGCGATCTCTCCCCCAACGACCGCATAGACCTGGACGCCGTCGCGGAGGAGTTCGGGACGAGCCGCACTCCGGTACGGGAGGCCTGCTTGGCCCTTGCACAGGAAGGCCTGGTCCGCGTCGCACAGCGCAGCGGCATCACCGTCATCGGGGTCTCCCCCGAGACGATCGTCGAGAACTTCGCGCTGATGGCGGCCCTGTCCGGAGTCGCATCGCAGTGGGCCGCGGGTCGGATCACCCACCAACAGCTTCTTCGCGTACGTGAGCTGCATCGCGAGATCCGCGTGACCGCAGCCTCCGGCGACGACATCGCCACGCTCAACTGGCTGTTCCACCGCGAGATCAACAAATCGTGCGGGTCGACGCGCCTGCAGGGAATGCTCGGCGACGCCGGACGCATGATCCCGCAGCGATACTTCGAACTCTTCCCCGAGCGTGTTCCCTGCAGCCTGGACGAACACGATGCCCTCATCGGGGCACTCGCGCGTGGCGACGGAGCCGAGGCACGGCGCATCACCGAGCAGCACTTCGCCGGAGCATCACAGATGCTGAGCACCTACATCGCCCAGGCCACCCGCAACGGCACGCCCCTGAAGTAGCGTCGCCTACTCGATCCGCGAATGGTCGCCCAGACTGTGCCACCCGCGGTCGTGATAGACCAGTGGAGCGGTCGACCCGGAATCGGTCCCGAATCCTTCGATATCCAGCGCCTCGACAACCATCACCGACGAGGTGCCGACCCTCAGCCGTTCCACCACCCGGGCACGGATCCGGGTATGAGCATCGCGAAAGCACACCTCCCCGGTAGGCATCCTCTCCCAGAGGGAGGCGTCGGCGAACCTGTCGATCCCGCTGGTGGCGCCGAGTTTCGCCAGGTGCAGCTGTTCCGCCGCGAGTAGGTGCACTACGACGGTGTCGGCCGCGGCAACCGTCGGCGAGCTCGACGAGGCGTCGGAGACGGAGAACATCAGCATCGGCGGATCGGCGCTCACCGATGCCACCGACGTGGCCGTGAGCGCCACCGGCCCGGCTCCCGCGTCTGCGGTGACGAGCGCGACACCTGCCGGGTGCGCACGGAAAGCAGCAGTGAAACGGCTCGGGGTTGAAGTCGTGGACACAAACGTATATTAATCACAATCAGATACATCAGTACAGTCTCGATATACGAAAGGTGTCCTATGAGCACCCGCACCATCCGCCCGAGGCGCAGCACCCTCGCGGTTCCCGGATCGAACCCCAAGATGATCGACAAGGCCCGCGGGTTGTCCGTGGATGCGCTGTTCCTCGACCTCGAGGATGCCTGCGCACCGAACGCCAAGGCCGCCGGCCGCGAGATCATCGTCGAATCCCTCAATGCGGGCGGGTTCGGCGACAAGATCCGGACGGTGCGCGTCAACGACTGGACCACACCCTGGACCTACCGCGACGTCGTCGACGTCGTCGAAGGCGCGGGCACGAACCTGGACTGCATCATGCTCCCCAAGGTGCAGGACGCCACACAGGTGCGTGCGCTCGACCTGCTCCTGACCCAGATCGAGAAGTCGGTCGGGCTCGAGGTCGGCCGGATCGGAATCGAAGTCCAGATCGAAACTGCTTCGGGGCTCATCGCTTTGGATGCCATCGCACAGGCGAGCCCGCGAATCGAAACGCTCGTCTTCGGACCCGCCGATTTCATGGCGTCGATCCACATGAAGTCACTCGTCGTCGGCGAGCAACCACCCGGATACGACGTGGGCGATGCCTACCACCACATCCTCATGTCGATCCTCATGGCGGCCCGCGCCCAC
Organism: Rhodococcus sp. NPDC060086; assembly: GCF_042730275.1. Lineage (NCBI taxonomy): Bacteria > Bacillati > Actinomycetota > Actinomycetes > Mycobacteriales > Nocardiaceae > Rhodococcus > Rhodococcus sp. NPDC060086. Next base: position 16,126 of record NZ_JBHWWZ010000052.1, on the reverse strand, counting down.
GGTAAGCAGGCCATAGACGGCCCGTACCTCGCGATCAAGGACCTCGATGGTCTCGGACGTGTGGCAGGCCGAGCCGCCGCACTCGGCTTCGACGGCAAATGGGTGCTGCATCCCTCGCAGGTCGACGTGGTCAACGAGATCTTCAACCCCGGCCAGGACGATTACGACCATGCCGAGAACATCCTCGACGCGTACGAATGGTGCACGTCCGAAGCGGGTGGGTCCCGCGGCGCGGCGATGCTCGGCGACGAGATGATCGACGAAGCCTCTCGCAAGATGGCACTGGTGATCTCCGGCAAGGGACGCGCGGCGGGCATGACGCGAACGTCGGTGTGGCAACCTCCGGAATGACGCGAAGTAACCCGCACCGGGTCGTCGGTGCGGGTTACCTCGGAAGCGCGCCCCCGGGACAGGAGACGGTGACGGAAACAGCCCGGGGGCGCCGCTGTGCGAGTGTCAGGCCACAACGGACCGCTGCGGAACACCCGTGTATTCGCTGAGCGGACGAATCAGCGCGTTGGATTCACTCTGCTCGATGATGTGCGCAGTCCAGCCGGTGATGCGGCTCATGACGAAGATCGGTGTGAACACCTCGATGTCGAAGCCCATCAGGTAATACGCAGGTCCGGTGGGAAAGTCGAGGTTCGGCTCGATCCCGGTGGCGTCACCCATCGTCTTCTCGAGGACGTCGTACATGCGCACCCACTTGTCGCCGTCGGTGTGGGCAGCAACGTCGCGGAACGCCTGCCGCATCGTCGGAACGCGCGAATCACCGCTCTTGTAGACGCGGTGACCGAAGCCCATCACCTTGTCCTTGCGAGCGAGCTTGCCGCGCATCCACTCCTCGGCACGCTCCGGTTCGCCGATCTCGAGCATGTCGTGCATGACAGCCTCGTTGGCGCCACCGTGCAGCGGCCCCTTGAGTGCGCCGATCGCGGCGGTCACGGCGCTGTAGATGTCGGACATCGTCGAGGTCACCACGCGGGCCGCGAACGTGGACGCGTTGAAACTGTGCTCCGCGTACAGGATCAGCGACACCTCGAAGGCCTTGACGATCTCGGGTTCCGGCACAGATCCGAAGCACATGTTCAGGAAGTTCTCGGCGAACCCCAGCGAATGGTGCGGTGGGATCGGATCGAGGCCGCGGCGACGGCGATGGTCCGCCGCGACGATCGTCGGCAGCACCGCCATCATGCGCAGAGACTTGGCGCGATTCGCGGTGGGAGTGCTGTCGGCCTCCGCCGGATCCTCGGCACCGAGGTAGCTGATCGCGGTCCGCACCACGTCCATCGGGTGGCAGCTCTCCGGCAGCTTCGCGACGAGCGCGAGCAGCGACCGATCGGCCCGACGTTCGGAGCGTTCGCGTTGCATGAACAACGTCAGTTCCGCATCGGTCGGTAACTCACCGTTCCACAGGAGGTATGCCACCTGTTCGAAACTGCAGTGCGCGGCCAGATCCTGTACGGCGTAGCCGCGATATGTCAGGGAGTTCGTCTCTGGCACCACCTTGGAGATCGCGGTGGTGTCGACGACGACGCCGGCCAGACCCTTGTAGATCGTCGGAACAGCGGTGTCTGTCATCACTGACTCCTGTCGAGGGTGAAATTGAATATCCCGGAATCGAATTCGTTGTAGCGCTCGTACTCGAGCATCTCGTACAACCGCGAGCGTGTCTGCATCTCGTCGAGCAGGGTCTCCTGCGTTCCCTCCTCATGAATGACCCGCAGCCCCTTCTCGATGGCACCCATGGCCAACCGCAGAGTGGTCACCGGGTAGATCACCGCGTTGTAGCCGATCTTCTCCAGAACCTGTGCGGGGATCAGCTGCGACTTGCCGAACTCGGTCATGTTCGCGAGCAACGGAACGTCGACTGCCGCCCGGAACTTCTCGAAATCGGCTGTGGTGTGGAGAGCTTCGGTGAAGATCAGATCGGCCCCTGCCTCCGCGTAGGCCGTGGCGCGATCGATCGCCGCATCGATACCTTCGATTCCTGCGGCGTCGGTACGGGCGCAGATCACGAAGTTCGGGTCTCGGCGAGCCGATACCGCGGCGCGCAGACGACGCACCATCTCGTCGGTGCCGACGAGGGCCTTGCCGTCGAGGTGACCGCACCGCTTCGGGTTGATCTGATCTTCGAGGTGCAGACCGGCGACACCGGCGTCTTCGAGCACGGTGACGGTTCGAGCGGCGCTCATGGGCTCACCGAAGCCGGTGTCGGCGTCCACGAACACCGGCAGGTCGGTGACCCGCGCGATCTGCGCGCTGTGTGCGGTGACCTCGGTCAGCGTCGTCAACCCGATGTCCGGCAGCGCCAACCCTGCGGAAAAGGCTCCGCCGGAGATGTAGACGCCCTCGAAACCGATCTCCTGGACGAGCTTGGCCGTCAGCGGATTGATCGCGCCGGGAAGACGCGTGATGGTGCCCGATTCGAGGCCCTTCCGGAAGACGATGCGCTTGTCCGCCGGAGTGGTGGAGGCAGCGATCAGTCCCGTCATCAGAACAGGCCCTTCGGCAGCTTCGGTGCCCGTGCGAGCACGTCGTCGGTGACGGTGAAGGTGAGACCACCCAGTTCACCGGCCTGCAGGTCTGCGACACGCTGCGCGGTGTCGAGGAAGCGGTCCTGCTCGGACACCTCGACGACACCCTGGGCGAGGATACGGAACTTCTCGATGTACTGGTCGCGAGCAAACGGACGCGCACCGAGCGGGTGGGCGTCCGCGATGGCGAGTTCGTCCACGATGACCTCGCCGTTCTTCAGCGTGACCTCGGCGCGAGCACCGAATGCCTTTTCCGCGGGGTCGGTGGAGTGGTACCGGCGCGTCCACTCGGGGTCCTCTGCGGTGGAGATCTTGTTCCAGAGCGCGATCGTGTCGGGACGCTGCGCACGCTCGGGTGCGTAGGAACGTTCGTGGTGCCACACACCGTCCTGCAATGCGACCGCGAAAATGTACATCACGGAGTGGTCCAGAGTTTCGCGGGACGCGTGTGGGTCGAACTTCTGAGGATCGTTCGAGCCGGTACCGATCACGACATGGGTGTGATGGCTGGTGTGCAGCACAATCGACTCGATCTGTTCGAGGTCGCCGATGCGCTCTCGCATGCGGCGAGCGAGATCGATCGGAGCCTGGCTCTGGTACTCGGCCGAGTGTTCCTTGGTGTACGTGTCGAGGATCGCGCGCTTGGCCTCTCCGGGTGCCGGCAACGGCACGTTGTACTCGACCTTCGGGCCGCCGAGCAGCCATGCGATCACACCGTCCTCACCCTCCCAGATGGGAGACGGGGCGCCCTCGCCGCGAAGGGCACGATCGACGGCCTCGACGGCCATCTTGCCCGCGAAAGCGGGAGCGTAGGCCTTCCAGCTGGAGATCTCGCCCTTGCGGGACTGACGCGTGGCCGTCGTCGTGTGCAGGGCCTGTCCGATGGCCTGATACACGGTCTCGGTGTCGAGCCCGAGGAGTGTCCCGATGCCGGCTGCGGCGGACGGGCCGAGATGCGCGACGTGGTCGATCTTGTGTTCGTGCAAGCAGATCGAACGGACCAGGTCGACCTGGATCTCGTAGCCGGTGGCGAGGCCTCGGATCAACTCGGCACCGCTACGTCCGGCGTGCTGGGCCACCGAGAGGATCGGCGGGATGTTGTCGCCCGGATGGGAGTACTCGGCAGCGAGGAAGGTGTCGTGGAAGTCGAGCTCGCGCACCGCGACCCCGTTCGCCCACGCCGCCCACTCCGGCGAGTAGGTGCCGCCGACCCCGAACACCGTCGAACCCGGGGTGTACGGGTGCGTTCGGGCCTGGGCACGCGCGTTCGACACGGGCCGGCGGGTCAGCGACGCGGCGGCGACCGCGGCGTTGTCGATGATGCGGTTGACGATCATGTCTGCGGTGTCGTCCGGAACCTCGACCGGGTCGGTCGCAACCTCCGCGATCCGCCACGCAAGGTGCCCTTCCTTCGGAAATTCTTCCGCGGACCGATGGGTGCGTACGAGATGTGTCTTCACTGGATCCTCCGAACGTCGGCGCTTCGGTTTGCACGCTACGCAGGATTAACAAAGTTGGAAATGCCTTGCAAATGACTATTTTTGCGGAACACATCGAGCAAATTTGCGAAGATTGCGTAAGGTCAGGATGCTAGATTCGCACCCATGCAGAAGATGTACGCCGGGGCCCGTCTGCGCCGCCTGCGGGAGGAACGCGGGATGACCCAGACCGCGCTCGCGACCACGCTCGGGTTGTCCACCAGCTACGTCAACCAGCTCGAGAACGACCACCGTCCCCTCACCGTGCCGGTACTGCTGCGCTTGAACTCGATGTTCGACCTCGACATGGTGTTCTTCGCTGCCGACACCGACGCCCGTCTCCTCGCGGACCTCCAGGAGGTGCTCGCGGAGAACCCCGACACCACTGCGGTCTCCGCCGCCGAGATCGACGAACTGTTGTCGCGCACTCCGTTTGCAGCACGCGCACTGGTGTCGCTGCACCGCCGACTGCGCGGCGCTACAGAACAGCTCGAGCAGCTCGCCCCGGGCGATCCGGGAGTCGTCGCCGACCAGACCGCAACGACCCCCTACGAGGAGGTCCGCGACTTCTTCTACGACCGCCGCAACCATATCGCCGGACTCGACGATGCTGCCGAGGAACTGTTCACCAGCCGCGGACTGACAGTGGGCGGGCTCGATCTGCAGCTGAGCAGCCTGCTGCACGACGAACACGGCATCACCGTGACCATCCGCACCGACGAACCCGACCGCATCGGACCGAAACGGTCGTACGACCCGGTCGCGAAGGTCCTGACCCTCGCGCGACGCCTCACCCCCGGCCAACGCGCATTCCAGCTGGCGACTCAGCTCGCGTTCATCGCACACGCCGACACCATCGACGCGATCGTCGCAGGTGCCGACGCACTGCCCGAACGCTCACGGGCCCTTGCTCGCGTCGGCCTGGCCAACTACTTCGCCGGCGCGCTGATCCTGCCGTACACCCAGTTCCTTCGCTCCGCCGAGGCCCTGCGCTACGACATCGATCTTCTCGGCGCGAAGTTCGAGGTGGGCTTCGAGACCGTGTGCCACCGGCTGTCGACACTGCAACGACCCGGGCAGCGCGGGGTGCCGTTCTTCTTCGTCCGCACCGACCGCGCCGGAAACATCTCGAAGCGGCAGTCCGCCACCGCTTTCCACTTCTCCCGTGTGGGCGGTAGCTGTCCGCTGTGGGTTGTGCACGATGCGTTCACATCACCGGGTCGCATCCTGACGCAGGTGTCTCAGATGCCGGACGGCCGCACCTACCTCTGGATCGCCCGCACCACCCATGAAGCAACGCCCGGGTATCTCGCCGCCACAAGGGATTTCGCGATCGGCCTCGGCTGCGATCTCGGTTACGCCGACAAACTCGTCTACTCGAGAGGGTTGCGTCTCGACGATCCTGACACGACCACACCGATCGGCGCGGGCTGCAAGGTGTGCGACCGTCCGTCCTGCACCCAGCGGGCGTTCCCACATCTGGGCCGCACCATCCGGATCGACGAGAACAACGCGGGACTCGTTCCGTACTCGGCCTCGGAGAGCCGGTGAGATGGGCAACGAACGACATCTCGATCCCGATGTCCACTGGTGGGCGCAGGCCGACTGCCGGTTCTTCGGCCCGTCGCCGTTCTTCGGACCGGACGCCGAAACGCCCACGGAGCGGTCGCGCCGTGAGAACCACGCCAAGCAGATCTGCTCCGGTTGCTCCGTCGTCGACGAGTGCCTGCGGTACGCGGTCGACACCGGCGAACAGTTCGGGATCTGGGGTGGCACCTCGGAACGGGAAAGAAAATCACTCACCCGTGCGTGATCTCGACATCCAGGACTACCAGAATCACGCACGGGCAACGGAGCTGCGCAACCTGCGATAGCGGATCGCAGGCGCCCCGTCGTCGACCGTTACCGTCGCGTGCACCCCGTAGACCTTCTCGATCAGGTCTGCGGTCAGTGCCGCGGACGGAGTGCCGTGCGCAACGATACGACCATGCGAGAGCACCACGACCCGGTCGCAGAACATCGCCGCGAGATTGAGATCGTGTAGCGCCACGTAGCTGGTGACCGGCAGCGCCGCGACCCGTTCGAGGATGTCGAGCTGATGCTGGATGTCGAGATGGTTCGTCGGCTCGTCCAGTAGCAGTTCCTCGGGTTCCTGCGCGAGGGCGCGGGCGATCTGCGCTCGCTGCCGCTCTCCACCCGACATCGAGCGCCACAGCCGGTCGGCGAACTCGACCATCCCCGTCACCGCGAGCGCGCGCTCGATGGCGTCCGTTCCGCCCTCGTCACGTCCGAAGACGTCGGAGTGCGGAATTCGACCGAGCCTCACAACATCTCGTACCCGGATGTCGACTTCGGTGTGCGCGTGCTGACCGACCATCGCGACCCTGCGCGCGAGATCCCTGCGACCGAGACTGCCGATGTCGGTTCCGTCGAGAGTCACCGCGCCTCGGTCGGGACGATCGATGCCGGCGAGCAGGCGCAGCAGCGACGACTTGCCCGAGCCGTTCGGTCCGAGCAGCCCGATCGTCTCGCCCTGCACGGGATCGATCGTCACGTCGTCGATGACGAGATTCCCACCGCGGCTCCATCGCAGCGACTGCACGGACAGTGTCACGGCGTACTCCTCGTACGGAACAGGATCAGCGCAAAGGCCGGCACACCGATCAGAGCGGTCACCACACCCACCGGTATCTCCTGCGGTGCGAACACGGTGCGGGCCACCGCATCCACCCACACCATGAACACCGCACCCACCACAGCGGTGACGGGTACGAGGTGACTGTGCCGGGGGCCCACCAGGAATCGTGCGGCGTGCGGTAGGACGAGACCGACGAACCCGATCGCTCCCGCGGCGCTGACCAGCACGGCGGTGATCAGAGCGGTCACCAACAGGAACATCAGCCGGGTGCGTCCCACCGAGATCCCGAGCGTCGCGGCGGTCGACGAGCCGAAGGTGAACGCATCGAGCGCGGACGCCCGGAGCATGCACACCACGATGCCCAGCCCGCACACGGCACCGCACAGGGCGACGTCACTCCACGTAGCGCCGGACAGCGACCCCAGCAACCAGAAAAGCACCCCACGGGTGCGCTCGGCATCGGCAGACGAGATGACGATGAACGATGTCAACGCCGAGAACAGTTGTGTTCCTGCAACACCCGCCAGTACGACACGTGAGGTCCCGCCCCCTGCGCCGGTGGCGAGCAGCAGCACGAGCGCGAACGACGCAAGCGCACCCAGGAACGCACCACTCGACAGCGACACGGCACCGCCGCCGATACCCAGCACCGCGACCATCACAGCGCCGGTCGATGCGCCGGACGAGATACCCAGGACGAACGGATCCGCCAGCGGGTTGCGCAGCAACGACTGCATGATCACACCGCACACCGCGAGACCCGCTCCGCACACCGCGGCCAGCAGGGTCCGCGGCAGTCGCAACTCCCACACGATCCCTTCGCGGATCGCGCTCACCGAACTGTCCGCCAGACCGATCCGATCGAAGATGACCGCGTACACGTCCGACACAGAGAGTTCGGCGGGGCCGATCGTGACCGTCGCAGCGATCGACATCGCCAGTACCGCGAGCCCGACCACGACGACGACCGCTGCGACCGGGGTACGTTCGGCAGGCGACCGGTCTTTCGTCGCCGACACCATCAACCCGCGAGGTTCCACTCGCGCAGAGCGCCGGCCACCTTCTCGATCCCGTCGATCGTGCGGATCGACGGGTTCATGTCGGCACCGTTGACGACGATGTACCGCTGGTTCTGCACAGCTGTCAGACGCTGGGTGACCGGATTCGATTCGAGGAATTCGATCTTGCTGTCGAGTGCGTCGCCCGCGATGCTGCGCCGGCTCAGATCGCCGAGCACCAGTGCCGTGGGATCACGGTCGAGGATCGATTCCCAGCTCACCTGCGGCCACTCGTTCGTGGTGTCGTCGAACACGTTCTTCGCACCGACGGAGTCGGTGATGATGCCCGATGATCCGCAGCAGCCCGCAACGTACGGGGTGGCGGTGTCGGCGAACCAGTACGCGAGCGACGCTCCGGAGGCATCGATCTCGCCCGCAGCGACCTCGTACCGCTGCTCGAGTTCGGCGACGAAATCTTCTCCACGCTCGGCTACGTCGAAGATCGCGGCGAGTTCGCGGATCTCCTTGTACACCGACTCCATCGTCAGGGGTTCGGTGCGGTTGCCGTCGGAGTTGACGCTGTCGTCGTCCTTGCCGTCGCAGTCGGTGGGCGACAGGTACGACGGGACCCCGATCTGCTCGAACTGCTCCGATGTCGCGACTCCGCCCTCGCCGAGGGTGCCCCCGAAGGAAGCCGACACGAAGTCGGGTTCGGTGTCGAGCACGACCTCGAAGGAAGGATTGTTGTCGGCGAGGCGCGGGACCTTCTCGTTCTCGGCCGCGAGGTTCTCGCGCACCGGGTCGGTCCAGGTCGCGGTGCCGACCATGCGGTCGGCCAGGCCGAGCGACAGCAGGATCTCCGTCGACCCCTGGTTGAGCGACACAGCCCGCCGGGGAGGCCCATCGATCGTGACGGTGCGCCCGCAGTTTTCGATGCTCAGCGGGTAGTTCGACGTCGACGACGCGGTGATGTCCTGCTCGGTGGTATCGGTCTCGGTGTCGCTCGACGAGCAACCTGCCACGGTCATCGCCGCAGCGATGAGTGCGACACCGACACGCAGCATTGTGGGCCGCCCCGTGCGGGCGGCGAATATCGGAGTGTTCATGTCCATCCTCGTGGTGTTGCCTCGGTCGGCGCAGGTGTCCTGGCTCCCGGATCGACGCTCTCCCCCGGCCTTCCAACCCGTGCGGGCCGTGACCATGAATTGGGGAATCGCTCCTCGGTGACAGTTGCGGGACAGCCCCGGATTCGCACCGGTGTTCCCTACGTCGGTTCGAACAGTACAAGACCGGCCTCGGCCTCCGAACACGTGGATGCCTCGTCCACCTCGGTCCGCTCGTGATCAGAGGACGGCTCGTGACTCCCGAAGCAAAGAGGCGTACGACCGCAGCAGCTCCCAGACGTCCGAATCATTCACGTCGAGCCTTCCGGTGCGTCCTGTGGCCGTCAACGCTCCGGTGAGTCGTCCGTCGCTCGAACGCACGGGCACGGCGAGTGCGGTCCGCCCGATACGACTCTCGTCGACCTCGTACGCAGCATCCGAATCCTGGACGCCCCGCAGTTCCGCCGCCAGTTCCGACGGCTCGATCTTGGTGCGCTCGGTGACGCGGCGAAGTCGGCCGGTGCCGATCAGTTCGGGCCGCTGCGCCAGAAGCAACTTGCCGATCGCCGACGCATGCAGGTGCGTCGTCCACGTCGATTCGCCGGGCAGTTCGTGGTCGGGGTCGCGATCCACCAGGTGTACTCGCCCACCGCTGTAGGAGGCGAGGTAGATGCCGTACCGAGTCCGGCTCCGCAACTCTTCGACGACGGGGCCCGAGTCGACGTGTTGCAACGGATCGGGCGCGGCAGAGGCGAGTTCGCGGATCCGGCACCCGAGCGCGAAACCCGATAGGTCCTCCACACGCACGAGATACCCGTCGGCCACGAGGAGGTTGAGGAGCCGGTATGCGGTCGCAGGCGGGGTGCCGGTCAGTGTCGCGATGTCTCGCGCCGACGCGCCCGCACCGAGAGTGGCGACGGCCTCGAGCATCGCGAGGGCGCGTTGAACGGCTCGCGGCTCATGCCCTCCCGAGCCGACACTCATCGCTGCTCCGCACCCGGATGGTCGACACCGACGAGAGCCATGTCGCCTCGAGCGTTCTCGGCGAATGCGCCCGAACCGGGGAGCACGTCTTCCGAACCGGGACTGTCGAATATCCCGACAGCGGCGAGACTCGCCGGGCGCGCACGGCTCAGATATCGATACCAGAGCGTCGCACTCACCGGAACAGCAACGACGGCGACGAGTCCTGCGAACCGGCCGTCCAGTATGTGATCCGCGACGATGAATCCGATCGCCGCGACGCCGATAGCGGCTCCGAGGCAACCTATCCGGGCGATCGCCGGCGTCGACTCCCGGATCCGGGAGAGGAACGCCACCGCCGAGGCTGCTACCAGGACATAGGCGATCAGCAGTGCGACGCGCAACGTGACGTTGATCCAGTCCGGTCTGGCGCCGACTGCGGCAAGAGCCGACGCGACGAGCGCGAGGACCGACACTGCAGCGACGAGCGCAACACACGGAGTGCGCAATCCGCTGTGCACCACCCCGAACGCTCTGGGCAGGACACCTTCGACGCCCATCGAATACAGCAGTCTCGATGCGGCATTCGACGAGGCCATCGAGGAGGCAAGCCACGAGCAGCACATCCCGATGTGCAGCAACGCAACCACCGCCGGGTTCACACCGGTCGACGTGCCGTGCAGGTATGCCCCGACCAGGGTGTCGGCGTGCCCGCTCCAGGCGGCCCATCCGGCGAATACGAACAGGGTTCCGCAGATGATCGGAGTGGCGAGCACAGTACGGGTGACGGTGACCATCGGGCGCCGCGCTTCGGGTCCGATGAACGTCGCACTCTCGAAGCCGGCCAAGGCGAACAGGGCAGCGAGGACGACGGGAAGCCACATTCCGGAGCCGCCCTCAGGAAGCGGTTGCAGTGGCGTCGATTCCACACCGGACACCATCATCAGCCCGATGATGAAAACCAGTGAGCAGACCTCGATCACGAGGATCGCGAGTGCCGCGAACCGAACACCGCGCAGCAGCGCGACAAGAATCACCGCAGCGATCACCAGGTATACCGCGAGGGTCGCGGGACCACGGATCTCGATCCCGCACAGGGCCGCGATGGTGATCACCGCCAGCCCGCCGGAATACAGACTCAACGCTCCACTGACCAGATACTTCACAGCCATCGCTATGCCGGCGGCCAGAGCAGCGCGTGTACCGAGGCCCTTCGCGACGAACGCGTAGAAGCCCCCGGACGCGACCATCCGCCGAGTGAACTGTGTGGTGCACCAGGCGATCATCGTGACGAAGACCGTCGCCACGACAATCGCGATCAGACCCGAGGCCAGCGCCTGGTGGGTCAGCATCGTGAGGGGCAGCAGCACCATGGAGGCTGCCGGCGCTGTGGTGGCGACGGATTGAGCGAGAACCTCCCAACCCGACAGCTGTCTGCGGCCGAGCGCATGGAGGGGCGAGACGGCGGCATGCCGAGGTTCTCGAGACGCGAACGACCGCGCGATGGCATCCGCCAATGCAGATGTCTCGGTCATGACACCTCCCTCTTTCCGGTGAGCTCGACACCGGCCTCGCAGAACCTAGCCACAATGTGTTTCCCGAGTGTTTCGGGCGTGAGTCGTGCGTCGCCGATCCGAGTGAGAAGCCGCCGTCCGATCGTTCCCACTCGCCGCCGCGTAACCGTTGCGTCGCCGTATCGATCCGGAATCACGTCCACTCCACGATTGGTCCCGACAGCAACAGGGCGATGGGAGACACGAAGTGAGCGTCACCAGAAGATCATTCATGCGAGGCCTGGGCATGACCGGCGGCGTCGGGCTGGCCTACGGGGCGATGTCCACACTCGGTCTCGCGCCGGCGGTGGGAGCCCCCAGCCGGTTTCAGGCTCCCGCGATGGGCGACCTCATCGGAAAGGCACCCGGCTCGCAGTCCGTGGTCGTACTCGGTGGCGGACCCGCGGGCCTGTGCACAGCCTACGAACTCGGTAAGGCCGGCTACGACGTGACGGTCCTCGAGGCACGCACCCGGCCGGGTGGGCGCGTCTACTCGGTGCGAGGCGGCACCACGGAAACCGAGATCGGTGGACAGACCCAGACCTGCACGTTCGCCGATGGGCACTACTACAACCTCGGTGCCACGCGCATTCCGCAGAGTCACATCGCCCTCGATTACTGCCACGAACTCGGCGTGGAGATCCAGCCGTTCGGCAACCAGAACGCGAACACGCTCGTCAACTATCAGAGCGACACCCCACTCTCGGGGCAGTCGGTCCAGTATCGCGCCGCGAAAGCCGACACCTTCGGCTACATGTCGGAGCTGCTGCACAAGGCGGCGTCGAGAGGCGCACTGGACGACGTGTTGTCCCCCGACGACAAGGACGCACTGTCGGAGTTCCTCAGCGATTTCGGCGATCTGTCCAGCGACGGACGCTACATCGGGTCGTCGCGTCGCGGGTTCTCCGACGAGCCCGGCGCCGGCCTGAACTTCGGCACCAGGACCGAGCCGTTCGCGATGCCCGATGTCATCCGCTCCGGACTCGGCCGCAACATCAGCTTCGAGTTCGGTTACGACCAGGCCACGATCATGATGACGCCGGTCGGCGGCATGGACCGCATCTATTACGCATTCCAGGAGAAGATCGGCGCCGACAAGATCCAGTTCGGTGCGGAGGTGACGTCGATGAAGAACGTCCCCGAGGGGGTCACCGTGGCCTACACGCAGAACGGTTCGCGCAAGTCGATCACCGCCGACTACTGCATCTGCACGGTCCCGCCGAACCTGATCGGGCGCTTCGACAACAACCTGCCCGCCGATGTCCTGAACGCCCTGACCGCGGCCGTGCCCGCCTCCGGCGGCAAACTCGGAATCGAGTACACCCGCCGCTGGTGGGAAACCGAGGACCGCATCTACGGCGGGGCATCGAACACCGACAAGGACATCAGCCAGATCATGTTCCCGTACGACCACTACGGCTCGGACCGCGGTGTCGTCGTCGGGTACTACACCAGCGGCCGACGGCACCTCGCCTTCGAGTCCCTCACTCACGAACAACGTCTGGCGAAGGCGGTCGCCGAGGGCATGACGATCCACGGCGACAAGTACGGCCGCGACATCGCCTCCTCGTTCTCCGGAAGCTGGCGCCGGATGAAGTACTCCGAAGGGGCCTGGATGAGCTGGAAGGGATCGAGCTACGGGCACGGCGACAGCGCCACCCCCGAGTACGAGCTGCTGCTGAAGCCTGTCGACCGAATCTACTTCGCCGGCGACCATCTCTCGAACGCGATCGCGTGGCAGCACGGCGCGTTCACTTCCGCCCGCGACGTCGTCACCGCGCTGCACCAGCGCGTCGCAGCGGCCTGACAACCACCGACCTTCAGGAGAAGTCATGAAGCGCAACACCTTCCGTACTGCAACACTGGCCGCGAGCCTCGCAACTGCTGCCGTCGTCCTGACCGCCTGCTCGTCCGAGAGTGACGACAGTGCTGCGCCCAGCGAGACCACCGCGGCCGCTCAGGCGGTGATCCCACCCGGTGAGACGAACCCGATGATTGCCGAGGGCGTGACAATCAGTTCCGGCGCGACCGTCTACAAGTCCAGCGGTCTCGGCCCGAGCGCATCGAACTCGGCTGCACCGCAGGGTAGCCCGGAATCGTATATCCCCTCGCAGTTCAGCGGTGGTGCGCTACCGGAGGGCGTCACGATCACCGAAGCGCAGGGCATCAATGTGCTCGAGAACATTCGAGCCAACCTCGAATTGCAAGGCCTGACACTCGCCGACGTCACCACGATGCGAGTGTTCCTCGACAACGCGCCCGGCTCCGATCGGGCCGACTACGCCGGCTGGAACCGCGCCTACCGCCAATTCTTCGCGAACACGAACCTCGAGACCGGCGACACCGAACTCGTTCCGCTCGGGACCGCCGAACCCGCGGCGCCGCTCGAGCGGAACGAGGCCCGTCCGAGCCGGTTCGCACTCGAGGTCGGCAGCCTCCCCGTCCCGGGCTGGCTCGTCGAGGTCGAGGTCGACGCGGTGTATCCCACAGACGAGGCGGTCGGCTGATGGGCGCGATGAGCCCCGCACATTGGGCGATCGTCGCGGTGGTCATGCTCGTTCTGTTCGGGTCCAAGAAGCTGCCCGAGGCCGCCCGTGGCCTCGGCCGGTCGCTGCGGATCCTCAAGTCGGAGGTCGGCGAGATGCATACGGACGAGGCTGTGGCTCTCGGTACTCGGATTCCGGAACCGTCGCACGAGACCGTGAGCACTACGCAGGCAGCGAACACGGAAGGGAAAGCGTTGCAGTGACGGCGATGCCGGTGGCACGCGGTGAGCCCGTCAGCCGAAGGGCGTCCCGCCCGTCAGCAGAAGGGCATCCCGCCCATCAGCCGAAGGGCGTCCCGCCCGTGACCGCGATGGTGCCACCGGTGATGTAGCTCGACTCCTGGGACGCGAGGAAGACGTACGAGGGAGCGAGTTCGGCCGGCTGCCCCGGACGGCCGAGGGGAACGTCGGCACCGAACTGCTGATACGCCTCGCGGGTCATCGTCGCCGGAATGAGCGGAGTCCAGATGGGTCCGGGTGCGACCGCATTGACGCGTATCCCTTGCGCAGCGACATCCGCGGCGAGACCTCTGGTGAAGTTCACGATCCCGGCCTTGCTTGTCGCGTAGTCGAGCAGGCCGGGAGAAGGGCTGCCGGCCTGAATCGAGGTGGTGTTCACGATCGTGGAGCCCGGGCGCATCTCCGCTGCCGCGTACTTGCACAACCAGAACAGCGCATACAGATTGGTCTTCATCACGCGGTCGAACTGCTCGGTGGTCATGTCCGCGATACCGCCCGGCTCCATGTGCTGGTAGGCCGCGTTGTTGACGAGGATGTCGATCCCACCCAGTTCGGACACGGTCGTGCGGATCAAGTCGCGGCAGAACTCCTCGGACCGGATGTCCCCCGGTGCTGTCACTGCCCGGCGCCCCGCCTTTTCGACCAGCGCGGCAGTGCGGCGCGCATCCTCCTCCTCATCGAGATAACTGACGACGACGTCGGCGCCTTCTCGCGCAAACGCCACGGCGACGGCACGACCGATGCCCGAATCTGCGCCGGTGACGAGAGCGCGTCGGCCGTCCAGCCGGCCGCTGCCCCGATACGTTCGCTCTCCGTGGTCGGGCTCCGACGCCATCTCCGAGGTGAGACCCGGGTACGGGATCTCCTCCTGCCGGTCGAGCGGTGGCGTCGGATACTGCTCCCCCGGATGCTGCATGCGGTACTGATCGGGCATCGGTTCCTCCGGACGTAGGGTGCTCTTTTCCTCGTACCCGGTCCGACGCATCAGCACACACGGTTCGCGGAGTTCACACCTGGGTATGCGGACACGCAGCTGTTCCATGATTTCCGACGACGGGGTCCCCCGACGATGGGCCCCCTGACGAAAGGACACCGACGTGAGCGAACACAAGTCTCCGGAAACGGCCGACACCGGCAGGGCGAAGGGCGACACCGACAGGGGGAAGACCGACGCGGCGTCCGATGTCGTGTCCGATCCCGCGAAGTCGACGGAGGACGAATCGTCCGAATGGACCGACGAAGGTGGCGCGACACCATCGGGACCTGCAACCGATACCAGTAAGGACTGACGCCTCTACCGATCTCGGTGAGAGTGCTCCATCGTTCACGGTGGAGGTGAATCACCGTCACTCAGGGCGCCGTTGAGACCTCACATACTCGGCAATCACCGACAACGGCGCGCCGCCCGCAGTCCCGCAGTAATACGAGCGGGACCAGAAATGTCCACCCCACAGGTACCGGGAAAGGTGCTCCGCGTGATCGCGCCGCACGTGCCGCGATGACACACCCTTGAGCGAATTCACCAGCTTCGACAGCTGCACAGTCGCAGGAGAGCCGATCAGCAGGTGCACATGATCATCCTCGCCGTAGAACTCCCGCAGCTCGCAGCCGAAGTCCGCGCAGACTCTCCGCATGATCTGCTCGCAGTCCACCAAGATCGGTCCGGTGAACGCGCCACGCCGATATTTCGTGACGAGCACCAAATGTGCGGGACAGTCCCACACTGCGTGTCTGCCACATCTGACAAACCCAATCTCATCCATGACACCAAAAGTTATCGTCGGGGTGTGCTCAAGCGATACCGCTACCGCGCCTACCCCACAGGGGAGCAGCACAGGGCACTGTCTCGACTGTTCGGGTGCTGCCGGGTGGTATTCAACGATGCCCTCGCCGCGAGGGAATCCGCCCGCAGGGCGGGCCGGCCGATCCCGAGCAAAGGCGAGTTGTCGGCGGCGCTGACCGCCGCGAAAACGACTCCCGAACGGGCGTGGCTGGCCGAGGTGTCCTCGGTGCCGTTGCAGCAGTCGCTGGCGGACCTGCATCGCGCGTACGCCAATTTCTTCGATTCCCG
>NZ_JBHWWZ010000051.1:29438-35894 GCF_042730275.1 Rhodococcus sp. NPDC060086 | reverse complement strand
AAAACCCGCCCTTGCCCGGCAGTCACCGCGCCCGGTTCACCAGGCCGCACCGACCGACCGAGGTACCCGCTCCACCACCGCCACCGAACCACCCCACTCCACCCGCAAAACCGCAGGTCAGAACCTATAAACGTGTGACCGGCATCACCAGAAAAGCACCGGAAAAGCACCAACGAAACATCGAAAAAGCATCAAAACAGATGTAAACTAGAGGCATGAACAAGGAAGAGATCACCGCGAAGCTCCGCAACCTCGGCCGCGACATCGATGCCCTGCTCGAGAACATCTCGACCGGCAAGGACATCTCCGTAGTCCTGGCCGAGTCCCGCGACACCAAGGCCGCCGCCCGTGCCGCAGGCATGACCGAGGACGAAATCAGCGCCGCAATCGAATCCGGCCTCAGCTGACCCCCGGAAGGAAAGACGCGATGACCACTCCCGCCCCCGTCCAGACACTCGAGCTTCCCGACCAGTGGTGCGACTACAACGGCTGCACCACCGAAGCCACCCACACCGACGGTGAGTGGGTCATGTGCCCCCACCACGAGGAACGCGCCTACCGGACCACCACCTACTGGCGGCCGATCCTCCGCTGGACCACCCGCCCCGGCCCCCACTGGCCGGTCTTCATCGCCGAGTACTGATCCACATTCCGCGCCGGTGGGGAGTCACCGCGACTCCCCACCGGCGCGCACTACCGACCCGAACAGGAAACGCCCACATGCTCACCATCACGCACACCCCCACCGAGGGCACGATCATCGACGGCACCAGCAAAGGCGACGGCACCGCGCCGATCCTCAAAACCGCAGGTTGGAAATGGGGACGCAGCATCACCGCCTGGTACATCCCGCACAGCCGCGACCGCGCCCCCCACCTCGCCCGCATCGAACACACCGCCGCCGCCCTGCGCGCCGCCGGCTACGACGTCGAAACCGACATCGACACCACCCTCCGCGACGGCACCGACGCCCACCACGACCGCAACGAGCGTCTGACCGACCGCACAGCCGCCCTCGCAGCCAAGGCCGAACGCAAGGCCACCGCCGCCGCCGCCCACGCACGCCACGACCACGCCTGTGCCGCACTGCCCGAAGGCGGAGAACCCATCAAAGTGGGACATCACAGCGAACGACGCCACCGCCGCGCCCTCGACCGCGCCCACACCACCGCCCGCGCCGCGATCGAAGCCGACGCCGCCGCCCGCTCAGCCGCCGAATCCGCCCGCATCGCCGCCCGCAGCACCGATCACCGCTACACCCCCGCAGTGATCCACCGCCGCATCGAACGACAAAGCGCCGAACTACGCAGCATCGAACGTCACCTCACCAAGTACCGCGCTGCCGGACACACCGCCGAGACCAGCAGCCACATGCACCAGCTCGAACTCAACAAAGCCGAACTCGAGCGCGACATCGAATACTGGACCGCAGTACGCGCCGAACAGGACGCCACCGACGGCCCCAAGCTCTACCGCCGCGCCGACCTACGCCCCGGATGCTTCGTCAACTGCTCCGGCACCTGGCACAAGGTGATCCGAGTCAACGCAAAGTCGGTCACCGTCGCCACCGCCTACAGCTGGACCGACCGACTGCCCTACGACAAGATCACCGACGCCCGCGCCGAGGACGCCCACACCCCCATCCGCCCAGGTCAGTAACCCACAATCCGGCGGCCGCGACCCCCTCGCGGCCGCCGGTTCCCACTCGCCGCGAGGACGCCATGACCGCCGAATCCCTGTTCGCCGAGTGCATCATCCCCGGATGCACACAGCCCGTCACCGACGAACTCACCCCCTGCCAGACCTGCCGCACGATCTTCGGACCCATGCTGCACGAAGCCGACCGACCCCCGAGCTACACCGCCGCCGACCTCGCAGAACGAGACGCGGGCACCGCCGCTGCCTACCGCATGATGCGCGCACTACCCACCGCGGCCCAGCACAACGACCTGGACACCGAGCGAGAACGCCGCACAGCCGAACACGAAAAAGCCGCAGCGCAGGAACGCGGCGAAGCCGAAAAAGCCAACCAGACCTGCTGGCTCTGCGAAGAACGACGAACCTGCCTTCTCCGCCCCCAAGGGTGGGAATGCCGACAGTGCCGCGAGATCCGCTGACACACGGCCCGAGCCGGACGCCCTTCACGGCCCCCGGCTCGGGCCGCCGCCATATCCGCCACACCCCTACGGTCTGCCGCCACCGCGAGGCCGGCCGAGAACCGAACCCGAAGGAGCGGCTGCGCCGCGCAGACCCCACCGCCGACCACGAGCCGGCGCGAATCCCAGCGGCCCCCTGTGCACGACCGCCATCGAGAGTGTTGGATGTTCGCTAGCGCCACGCACCAGCCGCCAGGACTGGAAACCCTGCGAACGCAACCAGAGTCACCCCACCACCCCCACCCCCGTGGCAGCGGTGGCCGACGGCCAGGGCATCGAGCCCTGGCCGTCGCCGTTCCATCCACCACTGACATGAAACCGCACCTGAACAGATGCAACACCACCCAGTCCGCAACAGTCACGAAACCGCCATCCGATAAGAACCAGAAAAGCACGCTTTATGAATCAGAAGTGATGTATTATTGCATCAGGAAAGGGAGGCCATGAGTTCGAAAATCATTCTGATCGGCAACGAGAAGGGCGGGGTGGGCAAGACCACCACCGTGCTCAACGTCGGTGAAGCCCTCGCCCGTGCCGGCGAAAAGGTGCTCCTGGTCGACCTTGATCCCTCCGGCAACCTCACCCACACCCTCACCAAGTTGCAGCCCGACCTCCGTGCCGCAGCGAAGGTGACCGCCGATCACATCGTCGATATAGACCCGGAGACCCGAAAGCCCGCTGCCGAGGCGATCCTCGATGCAATACGCCCCGGCGTCGATCTCATCGCCGCCCCTGCGAACGCGGCCCACCTCATCGCCGCCGAGAAGAACATCACCAACGATCCCATCGAAGGCCCCCATGTCCTGCGGGAATCACTCGAGCCGATCCGTGACCGCTACGATTACATCCTCATCGACTGCTCCCCCACGCGAAATGCCCTCGAGATGTGCGCGCTCGTGGCCGCTGACCAGCTCATCGTCCTCAACGAAGCGCATGACTTCAGCATCGCGGCCATGCAGGGCGTGACCTCGTACGCCCAGAGCATCAAGAAGCGGCACAACAGCACTCTGTGGGTCCGCGGCACCATCCTCAACAAGGTGCAGTCCGGAACGGTCCTCGCTCGCGCCTGGACCACCCAATTCACCGAGGCCGGCATCCCCGTCCTCGGCAGCGTCCGATCCGCCGAGCCGATCAAGAGGGCCGTCAACGACGGAGTATCCCTCGCCGACACGAAGGACGGTTGGCGTCACGCCTTGGTCTATGACGACCTGGCCACCACCATTACCCAAAGGAAGAAGTCATGAGCGACATCCGCAGCATGTTCGACGCCGAAGCTCCCGACGAGAACGTCCCGGCACGGTCCGCAGCACCGAAGAAGATCGTGCAGCAACCCACCTTGACCCGGCGCACGTTCACCCTCGCCGAATCCGTCATCGACGCTGCGACCAACGCTCAAAAGGGTCTGCGCGGTGTCTACCCCGGCGCACACGGCAGTCTCAACAGCTTCATCGAGGCCGCCATCGCCGAGTACACCCACAAGCTCGAAGAGGAATACAACGGCGGCGAGCCCTTCCCCGAGGTGGAGAAGGTGCGCCGGCGCAAAGCCCGCGGCAGCAAGAACGACAGCACCGACGAGGACTGACCGCACCACAGTCCAACCGTTGAAGGCCCCGACCTCCTGGTCGGGGCCTTCGGTCTATGCGGGCCTCGTGTACAGGCACAGAAACTCCCGGCCCGACCCGCATCGCTCTACCGATCCCCGGGGGCTCCGCCCTCGGACCCCTGTCCCTCCCTCCCAAGGTTCCCGCTGCTCCGCGTGCACCGCGCCCGGTCGCCACACCACGGCCCTACCGGACCCGCCGACCACCGAGCAAGGGAAAACCCGCCCTTGCCCGGCAGTCACCGCGCCCGGTTCACCAGGCCGCACCGACCGACCGAGGTACCCGCTCCACCACCGCCACCAAACCCCCGCTACACCCGCAAAACCGCAGGTCAGAGCCTAAAAACGTGTGACCCGCATCACCAGAAAAGCACCGCAAAATCACCAATTAAACATCGAAAAAGCATCAAAACAGATATAAACTAGAGGCATGAACAAGGAAGAGAACGACCATCGCCCCGCTGGCCTCCTGCTCGACGTCTACCGCGCCCACCGCCTCGGCGACTGCACCAACGGCGGTATCAGCGCCGCCGCCGACACTCTTCTTCTGATGGGCGTCCTCGACGAGCGCCGCGCCCGCACGGGCCGCATCACGTCACTGCCGTCCGGCTGCACCCCCCACGGAGTGCGAAGCCACGTCGGCGGCCATGAGCAGATCAGCCCCACCGTCGCCGTACGGATTCGACGCCACGCCTTCATCGAAGGCAGCTATGCCGCTCTGGTCAGAGTCGAATGGAACGCCGACCGTCGTCGGTACGAACTCACCGAGTCGGGACGAGTGGTGATGTTCGGAGGCAACTATGCCGGAACCTCCGACTCGAGACTGGGCGAGCTGTCCGAACGGTATCTCGGCCACCGATCCATGATCCTGCCCATCCATGACCGCATAGAAGACTGAACCAACGGCCCCGCCCTGGCGGGGCCGTCTGCGTTTCACGGAAACCCCCAGCTCGGAGGGTAGAAAGTGTGACAATAGTCACCAAACAATCATCGAAAAAGCACCAATAAAACATCGAAAAATCATCAAAACAGATGTAAACTTGAGTTATGAACAACGGAAGCACCGCCGAATTCGCCACCCTCGACCCCGCTGACCTGCTCACCGACTCCAACATCCGCCATGACCTGCGCCTGACCGATGCCTTCCGCGAGTCGATCGCAGAGCAAGGAGTTCTGACCCCCATCACTGTGTGCCGCACCGCCGCCGGACCCCTGCGCGTGCTCACCGGCCACCGCCGCACCGCCGCAGCCCTCGAGGCCGGACTGACCCAGATCCCCGCCCTCATCGTCGGCGACGAAGGCGCTGGCACCGACGCCGCCGTCGAACGGCTCGTCACCCAGTGGAGCGAGAACGAACACCGCGCCGCGATCACCAACGGCGAACGCCTGGCCCTGTTCGAGACCCTGGCCGACCACGGACTGACCTCCACCAAGATCGCCCGTCGCACCAAGGCGCCCCGCACCGAGATCGAGGCGGCCCTGACCTTGCGCGACACCGAGCAGCGCGACGCTGTGCAACGAGGCGAGCTGACCATCGAACAAGCCGCCGCCCTCGCCGAGTTCGGCGACGATCCCGCCGCCGTCCGCCGCATCGAGTGGGCCATCGCCAGCGGACGACTCGACCACGCACTCGCCGCCGAACGGTTGCGCCGCACCGAACGCAACGCCGCACTGGCCCGCACCGAGGCGTACCTCGCAGAACACTCCATCGCCGCCGTGCCGCTTGGTGCTCTTCACGAGAGAGTGGGGGAGGGGGCCAGTCAGCTGGTCGAGCGCGTCACCGACGAAGAAGGCAACACGCCCGCCATCGAAGAAGTCGCCGCCCTCGGACACCTCGGGCTGTACGTCTACAGCTGCACCACCTATTTCGACCGCGAGAGCGGCGACGAGATCGACGCGGACTACATCGTGGACGAGCTACCCGACGGCGATGCCCGCGAGGAATGGATGATTCCCCGCGAGAACGTCGTCGAAAACCACGAGACCACGCTGTACTGGCACGTCGTCAATATCGAAGACACCCCTTGGCGCACCTGGTGGGGACACCCCCGCCCCGCCGAGCTCGAACAGGAACAAAGTGCCGAGGACCGCGCAGCTCAGCGGCGTGAAGTGATCGAGAACAACCGCGAATGGCGAGCCGCCACCGAGGTCCGCCGCAAGTGGATCGCCCAGCAGACCACCCGCAAGACCGCCCCCAAGGGCACCGCCTCATTCGTGGCAACAGTGCTGATGAAGTGGCCCCAGATCCCCGCCGCCTATCACGCCCGCACCCTGGCCGAACAGATGCTCCCCACGTCCGACGCTCTCGCGAAGCTCGCCAGCGCCACCGACCCCCGCGCCCTGGTCCTGCTGCGCGCCCACATCCTCATCGCCCTCGAGTCCCAGGTCGGCGTCGAGCACTGGCGCAAGCCCACCGACCTGTCGCAGTTCTACCTGCGCGCCATCGAAGCCCAGGGCTACACCCTCGCCGACATCGAGCGCCGCGCAGCCGGACTCGACCCCCTCGACGAGCAGTAACGCCCCTTCCGGTGGGCGGTCGTATCGGCCGCCCACCGGGCCAGACCACTCACTGGGTGCCGGCCCCCGGCACGCATGGCCGTGGGCCGGGGCCCCGAAACCCCGGCGCCGGCGGCGCCCCCGCCCCCGCCCACCCCAACCAAAAAAAAAAAAAAAAAAAAAAAAAAACAAATAAAAAAAAAA
>NZ_JBHWWZ010000051.1:0-29428 GCF_042730275.1 Rhodococcus sp. NPDC060086 | reverse complement strand
GCTGTGTTTTTTTTTTTTTTCGTCTTTGTTCGGGGGGGGCGGCCCGCGGTCCGGCTGGGCCGTGGGGGGGTCCCCCCCCCCCCGCCCCACGGCTCCGGCACGGCCCTCGCCAACGCATCACAAAATAATCAAAAAACAACCACATAATCATGTAAAACTCATCGAAAAGGCTTCACAAAACATGATAATTAAGCGACAATGGACGAGTACCTGGGGAAACCCCGTCAAGCCGAAGGAGCGCCGCAATGATCGTCTGGACCGTCACGCTGACCGCGCCCACCGTTGCGCGCTCCGATTCTGGCTGCACCTTCACCCACGCGGCCGCCGCCTCCGACGCCGCCGAAGCAGCGCGCACGCTCGCGCTCGCCTACGGTGCGCCCGCCGGTAGCGCAGTCACCATCACCATCGACGGAAGCGTCATCGCTCGCGCCACCATCGGCCACTCGGCCATCGGCCATCCCGACCCGACTCCCGTGCTCGACATCGCCGACGCCCTCGACGAACGGATCAGCGCATGACCGTCACCGACCAGACCGATCTCGACCGCTACCTCAGCGCCGACGAGTTCGCGCCCCCAGACGCCGACACCGAAACCCTGCTGCTGTGCGCGCTGCTGTTCGCCACCCGCGCCGCAGCCGCCGACATCGTGGACCTGCTCACCACCGACGACTTCCACCAGCCACTCCACGCCGAATTGTTCGACGCCATCGCCGCACTGATGAACACCGGCCACCCCCACGACCCCGCAATGGTCCTGGCCCACCTCGGGCGCCACGGTCGGCTCGCCGGTCACCACGGTCGCCGACTCGCCTACGCCCTGACCACCGCCACCACCGCCGGCGCCGATCCCACCGCCGCGCCCTACTACGCCCATGCCGTCATCAGCGCCGCCTACCGCCGCAGCTTTCGCACCGCCGGAGCCGCCATCACCGAAGCCGCCGAAACCCTGCCCGAAGCCGACCTGTTCGACCACATGGTCGCCATCGGCCGTGTCCAGCGCGCCGCCGCCCGACGCCTCGAGCGTGTACGTGCCCGACTCGGGGGTGCGCCTACTGTCGGAGCCACAACGTGAACACACCAGTGGGGGAGGGGATCCGCGGCCGATCCCGCCCCACGTCCGAACCACACCAACAGGGGAGACCATGACCGACATGGACGACGACACGACCGAAAACCCGTCCCTACGTGAACGACTCGCCCCCTTCGGCGAGGAGGTGACACGCGAGACCATCGCACAGCACATCCGCGCCGCTTGCGCGATGGCGGGCGACCTCGGCGGCGAAGATCCCCGAGACATCATCGAGCAGATCGAGGCCGGACTCACCCGCGAGGACATCCTCAATGAGTTCCGACGCGGGGAGCGCCCCGAGAAATGACCGCCTCGTCGCTCCCGATCGAGGGCTACATCCCCGGAACCGACACGCGAGTGAACCTTCTCGGCATCACCGACACCCCAACACTCGACAGAATCGAAAAACGCCTGTTCACGCAGGCGATGTACGAATTCGCGGACGTTTCCTCGCCGAGCACCTTCACCGGAGAGTTCCTACGCGAGATACACCGGCGAGCCTTCGACGGCCTGTACGCGTGGGCCGGCCAGTACAAAACGGTGCCCACCACCCAGGGCAATCTGCCGATCGCCCATTCGAGCCCCGAGGACACCCCCGCCGACGTCGACGAACTGTTCGCCGATCTCGCCGCCGAGAACAACCTGACCGGACTCGACCATCACACCTTCGTCACCCGTCTGGCCGATTACTGGTCACGCTTGACGGAGATTCATCCCTTCCCGGACGGGAACTCTCGGACGCAGTACGAGCTGTTCCGCCGCATCGCAGACCGGGCAGGATGGCAGATCGACACCGCACGTGTCGACCTCGCTGGCCTATCGGCGGCCCGCTACATCACCGCCGAGACCGGAGATCCCAGACTGCTCGCCGACGTTCTCGCCCCGGCGGTCGTACCGAACACCGGATACGTCCCTGCCCAGCCCGCCCCAGGTCGACCAGTGCTGTCTTTGACCACCCATATGACGATGCTGCGCGACTACGACCGTGATCGCAGCGGCCCCTACATAGCCTTCCAGACCTTCCGGGAGAGCCCCCGCGAGCGATCCTTGAGCGGAGCCGAACTCGACAACGCTCACGCCCTGGTCCGCATCGGCCTGAACCTGGCTGAACGCACCGACTACGGTCCCGAACACGATGCCGCCGTACGCCGGATCCTCGAGGGCACCTCCACCCTCGCGGCCGAACGCGCCGCCGCAGCACTCCCCGAGCCGAACCACCGCTACAAGGACCTGTTCGACCCGGCAGCAGGCAAGAACACCATGCGCTACGACACCGGAGCCCCGGTCAATGCCTTTGACGAGCGCGACCCCGCCCGGCTGCGCCGCCTCATCACCTGGGAGTTGGCACTGCGGACCGCCGACCACCTCGCCCACCGCGAAATTACCGGGGACGGCAGCGAACTACACGCAAGTGTCATCCACCGTGAGCTGCACACCGACTTCATGCCGATCGTCAGCGACACCTCCGCCTACACCAGCCCGGTGATCGCCGCCCCGGACGAGAACACTCTCACCGACCCCCGCCAGCTCGGACGCCACATGGCCGCCATCCAGGAGGAAACCGAAGGCGTCCAGTCGGTCGCCGTCGTACTCATGACCGACCAGCTCGTCCACGACCGCCCCGACCGCACGATCGACTGGCGCACCATCGACCCCGAAGCGCTCCGTGCCGCCACCCACGCAGCGAACTACCACGATGATCCCCCCGAAGGCATCGAACCGGACCCGGTCCTCGAGGACGCTATGCGAGTTGCCGGCCGGGAAGCCTTCGCCGCCGAACTCGCCCGTGCCATCACCACCGAGCTTCCCGCCGCCGCCCCGGACCTCGGCACGGTCGACGCCGCGCAACGGTACGAGAAGCACTGGGATGTGCTGGCCCACCGCAGCTACGCCCTGCTGGAGAATTCCCCGGAACGCAACGAGACCTACGAGCCGCTGACCACCGCAATCCAGGTGGCCGAGGAACCCCGTCACGCCATGTCGACCAGGACCGACGATGCCCCAAAGGGGGCGAAACCGAATCCCGCCGACGGCGAGCCGCACCGGAATCTCACGCATGCCGACGAGGTAGGGGAGGAGCAGAGTTCGCTCTCAACAGGGAAGGCCCTCCACGGACCACCGCAGGTCCACCACACACCACCACAACCGAACAGCCGACCACCGGCCATACATGAACACCAACCACCCACACCCGATCTGCACCTCGGGCCGCAGCTATAGGACCGAGGAGGGGTGAAGGTGTCGGGCAGCCGTGTTATTACTGGCATAGAGCCCGCGTTGCACCGCTGACCAGCCGGCCCACGAATCGGACGAGCTCGAAGAGCGCATCCGCTATGCCGGTGTCGTCCGCACGCCCCACCCGATCACCGACAGCAACGCCACAGAGCTGATGGAACAGGGAGTCAGGCGAATGGAACTTGCCGCCGCACTGCGCGCCACCGGTCACGACTACCGCGCCCGGGTTGCCCGCGTGAGCCCATGATCACAAGCGGCTGCGCCGCGCTGAATCCTGAACGGCACCGAGAGGATATGTCAGCCGCGCAGTAACCCTGTACGAATCTGCTCCACAAACTGCTATACGAATACCGCAGCAGACAGAAATGAAGAAAAAACCGAATCCGTACAACAGTCAGCTACCGCCGCTGACCTTCCAGCGTGGACAGCAACACGAACTTCGTGCCCATCAGATCGAACGCCGCTTCGCTGTCCCCGGCGACGAGAAGTTCCCGCTCACGGGCGTGTAGCGCCGCAATCGCGGTCTCGAGCTCATCGTCGGTCATCGCATCGGCGGCATCGCCGATGGCTCGTGTCCCTTCTTGGGGTAGCCGTAGCATTTGCCGAAAATCGGGCGGATATGGCGTAGTGCCCGGTCGGTGATCCGCTCGGCCTGTTGGGTCGAAACGATCGTCTGTCTCGCCACCGGCTCCTGGCGGGCGCGGCGTATCCGCCCAGCTCGCCGACGATCCGATTCGGGCCAGAACTCGTGTGGGACGTAAGGGCCCGCAACCCAAGGTTGTCAGGAAGTGCAAAGTAGCGGGATCCTGACGACAGGCTGGTGAATTCTCAGGCTCGTGGTGCAGCACTGCTGACGATGCGGTGGATGGTGGAGCGGCCGACGCTGTATTCCTCGGCCAGGTCCGCCAGGCTCGCGTCGTCGGCGGGGTCGTGGTAGCGGCGGTGGATTGTTTTCCGTGCCGTGAGAGGAAGTTTCGGCTGCTTGCCCTTGAGCCTGCCTTTCGCGCGGGCCTTGGCCATGCCCTCGCGGGTGCGTAGGTGGTTGAGGTTGGCCTCGAATTCGGCGACCATGGCCAAGGTTTGCAGGAAGAGCTTGCCGAACGGGTCGTTCCAGTCGTAGATCGAGCTCCCGAGTCCGAACAGCACCTCGCGCTCGCGCAGTTCGGTCAGGGTCTGGCCTGCTTCGGCCATGTTGCGTGCGAATCGGTCGAACTTCGGCGTGGTCAGCACTACCTGTCGCCCGTCGATGGCCGCCGCGGCGGAGGTGACGGCGGCGAGTGCGTTGTCGAGCCCGGCCCGGTTCTTGCGGGTGGTCCCGGAGAACCCTTTGTCGATGAAGATCCGCTCACGCGGCACTCCGAGCGCCAATAGCTGCTCGGTTTGGATCTCGACGTCTTGTTCGTCGGTGGAGCAGCGGCAGTATCCGACGCGGAACGGCTCACCCATGCCGAAAGTGTTCCAGATAGCGGGGGCTGACCGGCACAGTCAGCGGAACACCTCTACGGAACACCGGTGAGCTGGGCCGACGTTGGCTCTGCGTGGTGTTCCGGTGGCCGATCCGGTTACGGAACAGGTCAGGGGGTGTTATCGGTGTGTGGGGGTGTGTTGTGGGTGAGGGCGTGCTGGTGGGCGGTCCGCAGGATGGCCTCGGTGGGAGTGGTGCCGCGTAGCTGGTAGGCGTCGGGTCCGAGCCGGTCGAGGTCCGCCCCGAGCTCACGTGCGTCGATGGGGTGGCGGGCGCAGATGATCAGGAGCCGGGCGTGGGTGGCGTGGGCGAGTTCGGCGGCGTGGTCGACCACACGGTAGGAGCGGTCGGATCCGTCGGTGTCGACGATGATCGTGCGATAGGCCGTCATGACGGGCGTCTTTCACGAGAAGGGAGCGTGTTTTGCGGGGGAAATGGTCGAGATGTATCGGCGGCGTGGTGCGCGGCCGGGGGCCAGTACTGCCAGCACGATCGCCCCGACGGTGGTGAGGGCGGCCAGGGCGAGCGCGGCCTGGCCGCTGCCGTGCACGAACGCGGCCTTGGCGAACTCGGCCAGCGGTGCGGCCACCGGTCCGGCCTGGTCGGCGACCTGCAGCGCCGCGGCCAGGGAATCGGCGACCGGGCCGCGGGCGGGCTCGGGCAACTGGGGCAGGGCGGGCTGGATGCGGTGGGTGTAGCCGGCGGCCAGCACGCTGCCGGCCACGGCGATCCCGATCGCGGCGCCGATCTCGCGGGCGGCGTCGTTGACCGCGGCGGCGACCCCGTGTTTGGCCTCGGGGGTGTCGGCGACGATGGCATAGGTCGCCGGCGCGGTGCACAATCCCAGGCCCGCGCTCATGATCAGCAGCGGCCACAGCAGGTCGAGGTAGTGCGCGGCGAGTGTCAGCCGGCTCACCAGCACCAGCCCGGCGGCGATGGTGAGCAGGCCGGCCACGGTCATCACCCGTAACCCGACCAGGCTCGACAGCCACGGCGCGATCACCGAGATCACGACCAGCGGCACCACCATCGGCGCCAACGCCAGCGCCGAGGCCAGCGGCCCGTAACCGAAGACCAGCTGCAGGTACTGCACAAGCAGCAGGAATACCCCGAAGGTGACCAGGAACTGGATGGTCACCGACAGCGACCCGGCACCGAAACCACGGCGGGCGAACAACCGCACATCCAGCAGCGGCGCCGCCGAGCGCAGCTCGACGACCACGAAGGCCGCCGTCGCGGCCACGCCGACCCCGGCGGCGGCGGCGACGAGCGGGTCGGCCCAGCCGCGCGCGGGGAACTCGATCACGGCGAACACGATCGCCGCGACAGCGACCGCCACCGCCACCGCGCCCACCCAGTCCACCTGCGGATGCTCGCGCTGGCGGGACTCGGCGATGGTGCACGCCAACCCCGCCAGCACCGCCCCGGCCACGGTCAACCCTACGAACACCGATAGCCACGACCATCGTTCGAGCAGCACCCCGGCACCGAGAATCCCCAGTATCGCCCCGGATCCGGCGACCCCGGCCCATATCCCCACCGCCCGGCCGCGATGAGCGGGGGCGAACCCTGCAGTGAGGATCGACAGCGTCGAGGGCATCACCAGCGCGGCGCCTGCCCCGGCCAGCGCGCGCGTCGCGATCAACCAGGCCGGGTCGGACAGCAGCAGCGGCAGCGCCGAGGCGGCGGCGAACACCACCAACCCCACCACCAGCACCACGCGGCGCCCGTAACGGTCACCGACGGCGCCGGCGGGCAGCACCAGACACGCCAGCACCAGCGTGTAGCCGTCGACGATCCAGGTCAGCTGGGCTTGGGTGGCCCCGGTCGCAAGCGCGATCTGCGGCAACGCCGAATACAACGCCGCCATCGCCGCGACCACCAGCGCCACCGCCAGGCACGACACCGCCAGCATCCACCACTGGGCCCTGGTCCAGCGGGCGATCTCGACGGTGTCCGTTCCGGGTGTGGCCACCGGCACCTCCCCGACTTTGAAGACCAACGGTATCTGTACGAGACCATTCGTATCATAGTGGTTGGGGGTGGGATAGAGTTCACCCATATCAAGAGTTCAACGACACGAATTCGGAGGAAGGCGCGTCCATGACCGACTCAGGCCCGGCGGCGACCGACCCGCTCGCCGCGGACGACGAGCAGGCCGATCCGCGACTGGCGCGCTCACGCAACCGGTTGCTCGACGCGGCCACCCATCTGCTGTCCACCGGCGGTGTCGAGGCGGTCACCGTCGAGGCGGTCACCCGCGTGTCGAAGGTCGCCCGCGCCACCCTCTACCGGCACTTCGGCAGCACCACCCAGCTGCTCGCGGCGACTTTCGAACGACTACTTCCCCAGGTCGACACACCGACCGGCACCGGGCCCGTGCGTGAGCGGCTCCTGGCGCTGCTCGCCAGCCAGGCCGACCTCATCGAACAGGCTCCGGTGCAGATGACCACCCTGGCCTGGCTGGCGATGGGTTCCATCGGCGAGGACCACCCCGACCCGGCCGCGGTCACCTCGCTGCGCGCGCGCGTCATCGAGCAGTACCGCCACCCGTTCGACCAGATCCTCACCAGTCCCGAGGCCCGCGCGATGCTCGGCGAGCTCGACACCACCTTCGCCATCATCGAACTCCTCGGCCCGATCGTGTTCGCCCGTCTCACCGGATTACGCAGCATCGACCACGACGACTGCACCCGGCTCGTCGACAACTTCCTCACCGCCCACCGAACACCCACGCCAGCAGACACCGCTATCGACATCGCCACGCCGTAACCACGGGCCCCGGTTCCGCGCGGTCAGAACAAGGTGTCGCGCACCCGCAGCGGCCGGTACCCGGTCGGGCCCAGCTGGGCCAGCTCGGCGTCGATGTCGACCTCGATCGCGCCGAAGAAGTTGATGTTGGCACTGTGGGCCGGGCTGATGTGGGCCAGGACCTCGTCATCGATACGCTGCCCGGTCCGGCGCATCTGCTCGACAGCGAACCCGTAATACTCTGTGGTCCAGGCGATCACAGCGTTGGTCGTCAAGGTCAGGCACCAGGCCTGCTCGGTCTGGTCCTCGAGGTGGCGCGCCCGGATCATCCCCTCATGGGCATAGAGCAGGTCGCGGCGCAGCGCGTGCAGCGACTCGCCCTTGTTGAGCTGCCGCGAGATCTTGCGCCGGTAGTCCGGATCGGAGAGGTATCTCGCGGCGTAAATGGTGCGCCGCAGCGCCCCGTACTCCTTGAGCGCCGCGGCCAGGGTGTTCTGCCGCCCCGACGCCGACAGCTTGCCGACCAACAGCGACGCGGTGGCGTGCCCGAACTTCAGCGATCCGGCCAACCGCAGCAGATCGTCCCAGTGCTCGGCGATCAAACCCAGGTTGGCCTTGCGGGTCATCAGCGGGCCCGCGTGCGGGAACCGGGCCTCGGCCTCGGCGCGCGGGCCCGGCCGGTACAGGGTGATCCGCCCCAGATCCCGGATCCGTGGCGAGAGCTGCATCCCGAGCAGGTCGAACAACCCGAAGTTGACCAGGGTGACCCCGTGGGTGTCGGTGGCGTGCTCGGTGATCGGCAGATCGGTGGCGTTGCCCAGGATCTCATCGAGCACGTAGTGGGCTTCGCGTTTGGTCGCCACGATGACCTTGGTGCCGTAGGTGGCGTGGGTGTCGCTGACATGGGTGTAGGTCGACAGGCCCTCGCTGGCGAAATAGCGGCTCAACGGCCGCGCCGTGGTCGACTTACCGCGCGTCGGGAAACGCTGCCCGTCGCTCGACGACAGTGTTCCGGCGCCGAACACCGCGGTCAGCGGCAGCCGCTGGTGGTAGCCGACCAGTACCAGGTTGGCCGCGCGCAGGGTCTCCTCGCGCACATACCACTCGTCGGTCCAGGCCAGGATGTCGTAGGTGATTCCGCACGCCTCGGCCATCCGGGTCAACCCCAGGTTCGTCGAGTGCGCCAGCAGTACCGCGATCAGGTTGCGTTTGAGCTCCGGCGTCCGGGTGGCCTGACCGCCGGCGTGGGTGAAGCAGTCCAGGTAGCCGGTGCGTTTGTCCAGCTCGATCAGCAGCGACACGATCGGCGCGAACGGCAGCATTTCGGTCAGCTCGGCCTTGAGCGTGATCGCCTCGGCGGGAACATCTTCCGCGCTCAGCGGCGAGATCACCAGATCCCCGCCCTCGTCCAGCCGGACCGGGCCGTCCCCGCCGGCCAGCACCTCCTCCAGCTCACCGAGAGCGTCGTGCAGTTCGGCGACCACGGTGGCCAGCGCGACGCCAGGATCGGCGGATCGCCCGACCAGGCCGCAGAACTCAACGCGTTGCGGTTCCCACTGCCCGGTGGTGAGCAGGTAGGCGGCCGGGTCGGCGTAACGGCGCGAGCCCGGCACGAACACATCCCCGCTGCGCAACCCGTCACGCAATCCGAGCAGCACACACAACTCCCAGTAGTGCCGATACGCGGTCGCGCTGCCGGATTTGCGGGCCTCGTCGAGGTAGCCGCGCCACTTCATCGGCACGAACCCGGTCGGGGCGTCATCGAAGACCTTGCGCCGCCCGGTCGCGTTCAACTCGCGCAGCATGTTCACCGCGATCAGCAACTCGGTCGCGGCGGTACCGCCGCAGAAGCGCACCGCTTCGAGCACCGCGGGGGTGAACTGACGCAGGTAGTTGTAGGAGGAATCCAACGCCGCCAGATGCCCGTGATCACGCGGCAACCTGGGCTTGGCCTGGGCGATCGCCGCGCGCAGGCGCTCCCACCCGATCTTCTCGCCGCGGATCAGCGCACCGATCTCCTCATCCGGAACGCCGGGGTCGGTGACGATTTCCAACAGATCGTCCAGCAGCGCCTGACGGTCCTCTCCAGTCTTTCCTCGTTCGGCCAGCCGCTGCTGCATCTTCCGTTCGGCAGCACCGAATTTCACCGAGATCGCCTGATCGAACAACGCCACGACCTCATCGAGGACATCGGTGCCGGACTGGGCCAGCACCGTGAGCAGGATCGGATACCGGCGTTGCGGATCCCGACGTTGCAGCGCTTGCGGACTCAGGCGCCGGCCCATCGTGGCCAAAAACCGGCGCCGCTCGGCGGGCAGCACCGACATATCCAGCCGATCAGCGCCCAACCCGCGCAGGAAACCCAGCTTGTCGACCTCGGCGCGGACCGCGGCCGCCGAGGCCTCCACCGGCCCGGTCGACAGCCACCGCAACCGCGAGATCCCCAGCGAAGCGTCGGTGACAAGCAAGCCGTCCAACTCCGCGCACCGCGCCGCAGTGAACTCGTGAGCGAGCCGGTCATAGGTTTCGGTCTGGGCCTGGTGGCGGGCGTGGGCGACCCGCTCGACCACGGTGACCGGGCCTGGCCGGATCACCTTCGCCGAGATCAGATACTCACACGCCAGCCGGAACAGCAGAGTCGGGGAATCGTGCTCCATCGCCCGCGCGAGCAGGAACTCATCGAGCTCCTTGAACTCGAGCGCACCGACCGCACGCCATCCCAGGTACCGCGCGGCCAGGCGCACATGCTCGGTGCGGGTCTTGGCTCGCCTGCCGTAGGCACCGATCACCACCGGATCCAACCGCAACTGCTCGGCGACACGAGCCACCGCCACCGGCGGAGCCGTGACCAGCCGATCCGGCACGAATCCCAGCCACGGCAGCGTACACAACGCGATCGCCAAGCCCAGCCGCTCGGCTGGGCCCCGGCCCCGGCCCGGATCCACGAACGCCAGATCCGCAGGCGTCAGCGTGAAGTACCGGAACAGCTCCTCGCGGCTGATCTCCGGGAATCCCCGCAGTCGTTCCAACTCCTCGTCCGCGAACATCCGCGTCGCCACGACCTCAGCCTCCACCAGCACCGACCAACATCATCATCGGCAGTCAAGCACCAACCAGTCGACAGTGCATGCCGAACTCGAAACCCCGTGCCCACCAGTCGGATACGCCAAATCCGCCCGATTTCCGGCGGATGCTACGGCTACCCCTTCTTCCACGCGCCGAGGGTAGCCACGGTGTCGTCCGCTGCACGCGCAGCCCATCAGCGGAAAGGCGATGGTCCCCCGGCGGGGCGCCGGGGACCATCCTTCGACCCCTCAGGGAATCACTCACCTGTCGGGGGAACTCGGGTGATTGCAGCGGTCACCGTAGCGGAAACGCGGATCGGTACCAAACAGGTGGAGCGAGAGCGAACGTCAGGAGGAAGGACTCTCGGAGTCAGTCCTCGACAGGCACGAGATCGCTCACGCGCGCCGGCCACGGATAGGTGAGCGGACTGTCGGCGTTGACCTCGATCATCGCCCATGCCGGTGTCCTCATCGATGTCTTCGACGGTGAACACGCACGTGCCGCGTGCGCTGACCTTCACCCTGATCGCCGGGCTTCATGGTGGTTCTGTCTCTGATCGACACGACAGAAGAGGAGCGTGTCGTTTTCCCAGGTCACACCACAAATTCGGCGAAGCTAATTTTCTGGATCCCGGCGGGTCGCCCCGTCTGCGATCCGGCCGGCTCGCTCACCTTCCGAGTCGGGCCTTGGCTGCTCCTGTGTCTGTCTCGGTGGCCATTGCACCCCGGTGAACGGCGGTCCCGTATGGCGCGGAACGGCGATCTCCGCCTCGCAGACGAGACACAGATAGGTGCGGTGTCCGGTGGCCCCGGAGGGGCGCAGGGCCGTTGTGCAGGTGCACGGTGTCCAGCCCACGACCACCCGGTGCGGTCCCAGCCGGTGCCCGTTCGGGCAGAACTTCGGCGGGCGCTCGTAGGACACCACACCACAGATTTTCGCACACGTGTTCCCCTGAGCTGGTGCTCGAGTGTCCATGATGAAGTCGACGTAGTTGTCTTCGACCGGAGCTACGGTGTCCCCATAGGGCCGCTGTCGCCTGCACCCGAGGTATCGGTGCGGGGCGGGAATTCGTGTAGGTAGAACGTCGCTCCTTCTTCGATCTCGCCCGCGTTGAAGGAAGACGACTCGAAGGTTGCGGCATAGGGTGCCGAGCTGCTCACGGTGACCGTGTAGCTGCGTTGATTGGCAGGAACTGCCTCGAAGTGCGCCACATAGGTACACACTCCCGTGCCGTCGGCATTGCGTTCGACGGTATCGATTTCCAGCACGGAACGTGCCGAGGCTGCCGCGCTTTCGCCGTGCAGGTACACGATGTCGTTCGGTGCGATCGGGATCGTGGTGATGATGCACTGTCCGGTCTGTGGATCGGCTTGCTCCGCGTTCCCGACGACAGTGACCGTAGCGGGGAAGGTCTCCGGTTCCTCGGTATTGGATACACATCCGCTCAGGAACAGTGCCCCAATCGACAGTGACGCTGCAGCCAGTCCACTTGTTCGCCCCATGAGGTCACCGTAGGGCGTCCGGAAGACAGCCGGGGACCGTGTTGGTCACTATTGGGCATTATCGCGCTGGATAACTACGCCGTCGGCCCTCGCTCGTACACGGACAGCTCCGCAGCGAACGGATCAACCGCCGAAGACGCCGTCCGCGAAGCAAACCAGCAGTTCAGAGAACCGAAAGTCAGACTGAACCCTAGGGAACACATGTTCGATTACGCGCGTTAGAGTGAGACTTGGCAGGTCGATGGAGGGACGCGCACAGCGGACTTCGGGAAGCATCGGCCTGCCGCATCGTTTCCGCAGGAACCGGGCGTCGAGAGCCGGAAGAACCTCCGATGCCGGGCACCCTCGCACCGGCCTGCACACCGCGCCTCGCCGGCGGTCACTGCCGTCCACGACGCGGGGGAAGTGGGGGTCCGCCGGCACTGTCCTGCCCCTCGAGCGACCGGGGATCGACCAAGCTGCCACCGCGTCCTCGCAACGATGACGTCGCCGGTGGCCACCGCCGCCCCCCGGGTCCATGGCGGGGAGCGGCCCGACGAGGTGCCCGGAGGCCGCAGACGCCCCCCCTCGCGAGGTACGCCATCGCGCCTCGCAGCGATCGGCATGGCATCGATCCTTTTCATTCGTTACGTACGTATCATGATACGTACGTAACGAATGGTGTTACGATGCCGGATACGAACGTCATCGGGTCGGGAGGGCGAGGTCATGGCCGAGGAAACCAGAGGGGGACGGCGCCGCGAATACGCCACCGACGCCGACCGGGTACGGGCCTGGCGGCAGCGCCAGAAAGACAAGGCCCGCGCCCAGCAACAACAGGATGCGCTGCCGACCGATCCGACCTCGGCGATCGGCACCCTCGCCGACGCGGTACCACTGCTGCGCCGCGAAACCCAGGCGATGCTCGAGACGCTGACGACGATCGCGTCGTCGATCACCACCGCGACCGATCTGCTCGCCGATCCGGCGGCGATCGATGCACAGCTGCGGCGCGTGCAGGCCGAGGCCGACAAGGTCCGGGCCGACGCCGCCGCCGAGATCGCGGCACTGCGGGACGAACTCGACACCGCTCGCACCGAACGCGCCGACGCCGATGCCGCCGCCACGGCCGCCGACGCCGAGGCCACCGAGGCCCTCGCCCAGCTCGCCGCAGCCCGGGCCGACCACGCCGCGGCACAGGACCGCTGGCAGCAGCAGCTCGATCAGGCCGCAGCGGCCCACCGCGAGCAGATCGTCGGCCTCGAGCACCGGATCGAGCTGCTCACCGGGCAGCTCGACGAGCACCGCGAGCGGCTGACCCGAGCGATCGCCGAGAAAGACGCCGCGGCGGCCACCGCAGCCGAACACACCCGGCGGCTCGACGCCGAACTCACCGCCGCCCGCACCGCCGCGGCAGCCGAACGCGACCGCGCCGAGACCGCCCGCGCCGACGCCGCCGCCGCACACGCGCAAGCCGAAGCCGCCCGCGAACGTGCCGCCGAACTGCGCGCCGAACTCCAGGACCTGCGCAAACCCCCGGCCGGCCCGTGAACCCCCCGCCGGGGTCCCTGTACTACCGGCTGCCAGAGCTGGTCGACCTCGAGGTTCGAAAAGGGTCGACCTGGCATACTTCGATCCGGCCATCCCCGCCGTACCCCTTGCGGCGGGGATGCTTTCTGCCGTGAGGCACTCACTCGTCGTCGACCGGGGCGAATCCGTTAGTAGCCGATGCCCCGTAGCGAGGAAGGCCTGCCGGTACGCGACAATCCGGTCCTGATCGGGGCGATCACGGGCGGTGCGGATGATCTTGCAACCGTGGCTCGACGCGCGCAACCGCTCACAGTTTTCCTCGGTCGGTACCGGCGTCGGCCGAGCGTGTGGCGACAGGCGGTGGGACGAGTTGCGGCCCCACACACGGCCCCGATATCGGCTCTTATGTCAATCTTCGACGTTCGGGCTCCGGTCGTCGAGAGTGACATGGACATCGCCGGGGCGGAGCAGTTTCAAGATTGGGCGGTCGAGGCCCAATTTGGCCGCAGACTGACTGATGGACTCGCGGAGGTAAGGGTAGACAGCCATCACGCCGACACGTTCGACGAACTCGGTCACGACCCCGTCGTGGGCGTCGATCGGTTCGCGCAGAGTAAATACGGCCGAGGCATCGGTCACGTATTCGCCTCCGGCGCCGGCGACAGTGGCCCGGCAGCGGATCTCGAGGAGGAGTTCCTCACGGCGCAGTGCGATCTGGATCGACAGCGGTTCTTCCTCGCGGTTCGAGGTGCGTCGGCCGAGGACTTCGTAGAAGACAATGTCGGTGAGTTCGGCGAGCTCAAGCAGTTCGCGAGCGTCGGTGACCGTGCGGGGTCGCGGGATGTCGATCATATGGCCAGGGCGTAGCTCGACTGGAAGCTCTCCTCAGCCCAGCCACGGTTCGTCGCGCTGACGGACGGGGCGTACAAGGCGGTTGCCCGTTCACCGGACAGGGCCACGTGCCCGGCGAACCTCGCCGAGCGTGCTGGGGTCTGTAGCAGTACAGCATCGATGCGGCTGTGATCGGCGAGCGAGGGGAACGCCATGTCCTCGATGTCGTGTCCGCGTCGTCGAAGCCAGGCGACGATGTCGCCCCACAACCAGACGCCGCCACCGACCAGGTTCATCGGCGTGGGGAAGGGGTCGGACTGCACGCGCTCGCCACGCACCCAATTCCCGACCGCCTGACGGGACACTTCGGCCCGGTCGGCGATGTCCTGGCGGGTGACCATGTCCGGGTAGGACCGCACCGGCGGGAGCCCACATGCGGACAGCACTGCTGCTGCAGTCCGGGCCGCGATGACCGCATCGGCGCCCTCGGCCGTGACGGTGGCGAGGGTGAGGCCGCTGTGTGACTCGACCACAACGTCCAGGTGCTCCTCGACCAGCGCGATTCGGTCGTCACCCGGTCCGGTGAGATCCGGGATCACGAAAATAAGCTCGAATTCGGTCGGGGACATGTCCCCAGCATGCGCACCCACCGGCTTGTTGTCAAATGGCAACAGCCCTAGGCGCTACTTCATCAGCTCGTGCCGATCCGGGCATCGCGAGGCGGACCGTTTCACCCGCTTGGCCGCGTTTCCCGGGTTTCTCGAGGTCCCGGGCAACGTGATGAAGTTCGCCCGCCCCTCGGTGCACGGGCAGTACACCGCGTACTTGTGGCCCTGCTCCCGGAGGCGCCATCCCTTGTTCTTCACGAGGTCCTCGACCACGGCGTAGACCTCCTTGTCGAGCGAGGTACGCGCGTCCTTCAAATCGACTTCGGCCCACGCTTCACCCATGCGCTGGCCTCACGGATACGACAGGTCGGGGGATGCCGCAGGTGCTCGCGCCGCGTCTCAAGCACTCACCGAGTTCGGGGTCGATCGGAATGCCCCTCCATGTTGTCCGTTCCGCCGCAGTCAGGGTCTGCGACTTCCAGGTATTCCTGCACTGCGTGAACAGTTTAGGGTTCGGCACCGTCATCGAGGCGTGTTGGGCCCGTCATGCATCCGAGGTGTCCTCATCACGGGTACTGCGGGTGAAAAGCCTGGTCTGCAGGATCGCCGTCACCACGCGGTACGCATCAGCGCGCCGCTCCGGTGACGGAGCGGCCACCGCCATGACGCCGGCCAGCAGGAACACGATCGCAAGGGGAGCGATCACGAGCAGTGGAATCCACCACGAGCTCATCAGAAAGGTGGTTACGACAGCCACAGAACCTCCGTCAGCGGCACAATCTCCGCGCTGACGGGGCGGCTTTCCGCAGCGTCAAGACACCGGCTCGATATCGCTATCGACCGGATTCGCCCTCAGTTCTCGGATCCGAGGGGCGTCCATCAGCTGCGCGCCTTCTTCCGATCGCGAATCGGATGCCTGGCTCTCCCAGGAAAGGCAGTTCCCGGGCGTCACCCAGGAACGTATTCAGTATAGCGGCGGGGCCCGACGCGTTCGCGCACTTGCGCCCGCTACGCCGCCCGACGACGGTGACAGGGCAAGATGACTGCCGAGTGATGTTGTATGCGAAGGGGCGGTCATGAGTTCTGTGCACGAGGTCATCGAGGCGTTCCGCAAGGCTCCGTCGAACTCGGAACGTGGCACCCGGTTCGAACAGCTCATGGTCCGCTACTTCCAGCTCGACCCGATGCTGAGCCAACAGTACGAGCAGGTGTGGCGGTGGACGGATTGGCCCGGCCGGGACGGCAAACCCGACACTGGTATCGACCTGGTAGCCGTGGCTCGCGACACCGGCGAACACACCGCGATTCAGTGCAAGTTCTACGAACCGACCCACACCCTCGCCAAGGGCGACATCGACTCGTTCTTCACTGCCTCAGGAAAAGCTCCCTTCACCAACCGGGTGATCATCTCCACGACCGACCGGTGGTCCAAGCATGCCGAGGATGCCCTTGAGGGCCAGTCGATCCCAGTGCAGCGGATCGGGCTGACCGAGATCGCCGAGTCCCCGATCTCCTGGAATATCGAGGACTGGACCGACGGGGTCCCGGAGGTCGAACTCACCGAAGCCGTTCGGCACGACCCGCTTCCGCACCAGGCCGAGGCGATCGAGAAGGTGTTCACCGGATTCGGTGCTGGTCACGACCGCGGCAAACTCGTCATGGCCTGCGGTACCGGCAAGACCTTCACCGCCTTGAAGATCGCCGAACGCACTGCCATCGAAAATGGTGGCCACGCCCGCGTCTTGTTCGCAGTCCCGTCGATCTCTCTGCTGTCGCAGACTCTGCGTGAGTGGACCGCCCAGACCCGCCTGGACCTGCGCGCATTCGCGGTGTGCTCGGACCAAAAGGTCTCCCGCGCCGCCGAGGACATCGCCGCCCATGACGTCGCGATCCCCGTGACCACCGATGCCGGCACCCTGGCCGCGGAGATGGAACATCGCAAACGCGCCAAGGGCCTGACGGTGGTGTTCACCACTTACCAGTCGCTGCCCGTCGTCGCGGACGCACAGAAACAGGGTGTGGACCCGTTCGATCTTGTCATCTGTGACGAGGCGCATCGCACCACCGGCTTCACCGCCGCTGGCGGGGACGACTCGAACTTCGTGCGTGTGCACGACGGCGACTACCTCAAAGCCGATCGCCGCCTGTACATGACCGCGACCCCGCGGATCTTCGACGACGCCGTCAAGGACAAGGCCGACGAGCACTCCGCTGAGCTGTTCTCGATGGACAACGAGACCCTGTTCGGCCCAGAATTCCACCGTCTGTCGTTCGGCGAAGCAGTCGAGCGAGGCCGCCTTACCGACTACAAGGTCATCGTGCTGACCGTCGACGAGGAACTGATCGCCGCGCCGATGCAGGCTCAGCTCGCTGGCGATTACACCGAGCTGACTCTTGACGACGCCTCGAAAATCGTCGGCTGCTGGAACGGCCTGGCCAAACGCGCTGGCCGCACTCCCGACGGAACCGGCTTCGTCCCCGGCGAACCACCGATGCGCCGCGCTGTAGCGTTCGCCAAGGACATCGCCGCCTCGAAGCAGGTCGCTGATGTGTTTCCCTCGGTCGTCGACGCCTACCTCGATCTGCTCGACGACCAGGAGAACGACGGCCGCCGTGTC
Organism: Rhodococcus sp. NPDC060086; assembly: GCF_042730275.1. Classification (NCBI taxonomy): domain Bacteria; kingdom Bacillati; phylum Actinomycetota; class Actinomycetes; order Mycobacteriales; family Nocardiaceae; genus Rhodococcus; species Rhodococcus sp. NPDC060086. The sequence continues at coordinate 11,774 of NZ_JBHWWZ010000051.1, read as the reverse complement.
GACGACACCAACCGCGACTTGCGGTGCGTGGTGCACCACGTCGATGGCACCTTCAACGCCCTCGAACGCAACAAGGAACTGTCTTGGCTCAAAGCCCCCGTCCCCGAGGGCGAATGCCGGATCCTGTCGAACGCCCGCTGCTTGTCGGAGGGCGTCGACGTGCCAGCGTTGGATGCGGTGTTGTTCCTGCATCCGCGTAACAGCATCGTCGACGTCGTCCAGTCCGTCGGCCGGGTGATGCGACTAAACGAGGGCAAGGACTATGGCTACATCATCCTGCCCGTCGCTGTCCCTGCCGGCATCGCCCCGTCGCAAGCGCTCTCGGACAACCGCCGGTTCAAGGTGGTCTGGCAGGTCCTCAACGCGCTGCGCGCACACGACGACCGGTTCAACGCGATGGTCAACTCGATTGCCCTCAACGCTGGCACCGGCGACCCCGTGACAGGGAAAGGCAGCGACCGGCTGCTCGGCGGGCATATCGGACCCACCACCGACAGTGGCGAATCCGTCTCCACCAGCACCGCCGGCGGTGAGACCAGTGGGCTGGGCAGTTCCGACGATGGCAGCGGTAGTGGTACGGATGGTGGGCAGATGGCCACACAGATGGCTCTGTTCGCTTTGTCCGAATGGCAGGAGGCGATCTACGCCAAGATCGTCGACAAGGTCGGCACCCGCGCCTACTGGGAAGACTGGGCTTCTGATGTTGCCAACATCGCCTCCTCCCAGATCACGCGTATCCGCGCCTTGCTCGATGGCGCGGACCCGGCCGTGGCCACGGCATTCGAACAGTTCCTGCAGGGGCTGCGTGACAACCTCAACGACTCGATCACCGCGGACGATGCGATCAGCATGCTGTCGCAGCATCTGATCACCAAGCCGGTGTTCGACGCGTTGTTCGCCGAACACGACTTCGCCTCCCACAACCCGGTCTCGCGGGTGATGCAGGCGATGGTCGACCGGCTCGGTGACTCCGGTCTGGAGGCCGAGACCGCGAAACTTGAGGGCTTCTACGATTCGGTGCGGATCCGGGCCGCCGAGGTCACCACCGCCGACGGCAAGCAGAAGGTCATCGCTGAGCTGTACGAGAAGTTCTTCCGCATCGGCTTCAAGAAGCAGTCCGACGCCCTCGGCATCGTCTACACCCCCGTCGAGGTCGTCGACTTCATCCTCCGCGCCGCCGACCAGGCATCCCGCGACGCGTTCGGCCGCGGCCTGACCCACCAGGGTGTGCACATCCTCGACCCGTTCACCGGCACCGGCACGTTCATGACCCGGCTGCTGCAATCCGGGCTCATCCGCCCCGAGGACCTGGCCCGCAAGTACGCCGGCGAGCTGCACGCCAACGAGATCATGCTGCTCGCGTACTACATCGCGGCAGTGAACATCGAGTCGACCTACCACGCTCTTATCGGCAGCGAAGAAGCCACGGAGTATCAGCCTTTCGAGGGGATCGTTCTCGCTGACACCTTCCAGATCACCGAGGACGGCGACAGTCTCGACTCGGTGATGTTCCCGCAGAACAACGACCGCATCGTCCGGCAGAACTCCATCCCCATCAACGTCGTAGTCGGGAATCCTCCGTACTCGGTGGGGCAGACCTCAGCGAACGACGAGAACGCGAACGTGTCCTACCCAACCTTGGACGGAAGAATCGAGCAGACCTTCGCTCAGCGATCTTCAGCCGGACTCAAGCGAAACCTCTACGACTCCTACGTCCGCGCTTTCCGGTGGGCGACCGACCGCATCGGTGGCACCGGCGTCGTCGCGTTTGTGTCCAACGGAGGCTGGATCGAATCCAACAGTGGCGACGGCATCAGACGGGCGCTCGCCGACGAGTACTCCCGCATCTACGTCTACAACCTGCGCGGCAACCAGCGCACCGCCGGCGAAATCTCCCGGAAGGAAGGCGGGAAGATCTTCGGATCAGGAAGCCGCAATACCGTCGCCATCCTCATCGGCGTCAAGAACCCCACCCACACCGGGCCGTGCGAGATCTTCTACCGCGACATCGGCGATTACCTCACCCGCGAGCAGAAGCTCGAGATCGTCGCCGGAGGCGACCTCACCACCGTGGACTGGCAGACCATCATCCCCAATACCCACGGCGACTGGACCAACCAACGCAATGACGAATACTCCGTCTGGCCCGCCATCGGCAGTAGTGACGCGAGCTCGAAGGAAGCAGCAGTATTCGCTACCTATTCACTCGGGATCAGCACGGCCAGAGATGCATGGGTGTATGGGTTCTCACGCAAACGTGTTGTGTCCGACGTCAAGAAGCTGATCGAGAACTACAACCGGGCACTCGACAACTTCGATGCGTTCTGCGCCAGCAACGGAATCACGAAAAGAACGGATTCTGTGGCGTCTCTCTTTTTTGCGGCGGATCCTGCGGCCACTGAGTCAGATTCCATCAAGTGGTCCGCGGCGTTGAAGCAACGCTTGATTCGCGGCAGGCGGCTCGACTTCGATCCCGAAAGCGTTACGACCTCCATCTACCGTCCGTTCAACGTACAGGTCTCCTACACCGCAGCAGGACTAAACGAGCGGCGAGCCAAGATCCCCGCGATCTTCCCGTCTGAACAGCACGACAATCTCGGCTTCTACTGCGTTGGGTCCGGATCAGACGTTCCCTTCTCGGCCTTAATGCTGAACCGGATCCCCAACCTCCACGTCACCGGCGCCGGGAGCGGTGGTCAGTTTTTCCCTCGCTGGACCTACACCAAGGCCGAGTCTGCGGAGGGCGAGCTGGACTTCGCGACGGCAATGGACGACGTAGACGCATACGGCTACCGGCGAGTCGACAACATCACCAACGACATCCTCGCGCTCTATCGCGACGCCGTCGGCGACCAGGTCACCAGGGATGACATCTTCTACTATGTCTACGGCCTGCTTCACGCCCCCGCCTACCGCGAGACGTACGCGGCGGATCTGAAGAAGATGCTCCCGCACATCCCGACCCCGGAATCGCGGGAGCGATTCGAGCAGCTTGCCGATGCAGGCCGGCGACTGTCGGAACTGCATGTCGGCTACGAGACCGTCGAGCCGTACCCACTGGATATTCAGCTCAAGAAGGGCACATCCGCCGAGGACCGCGAGACCTGGCGAGTGTCGAAGCTCAAGTGGGGCAAGAAGAAAGACCCCGAGACCGGCAAGAACATCGACGACCGCAGCGTCATCGTCTACAACCCGAAGGTCACCATCGCGGGCATCCCCGAGGAAGCCGAGCGGTACATGCTCGGATCCCGGTCTGCGTTGGCGTGGATCCTCGACCGCTACCAGGTCAAAACCGACAAGGCATCGGGGATCGTCAACGACCCGAACGATTGGTGCGACGAGCACGACGACCCGACCTACATCGTCGACCTGATCAAACGTGTCACCACCGTTGCGGTCGAGACGATGAAGATTGTCGACTCGCTCGCATGAGTTCGTCGCTTACCAGCGGCTCTCAGCCGACGACAGGAGGGGCATGATGGCGGCTCGCAAAGGGCGTGCGCAAAAGAAAGAATCACAGGTTGAGCGGCTCGCTCGCAGCATCATCGAGCACAACTCGCCCGTGAGGCTGGAACCGCACGATGACGGTAGTGAGAACGGAATGGTCGACTACCAAGTCTTCGGCAAGTCCGAGAGCGCCCGCGAGTCCCATCTGTGTATCGGCGTCCTGGAGGTTGGGTCGATCACCAATTCCGACTTTCGGAGTTCCTACAACCAGTACACCAAGCGGTTCAAGGGGTTTGACACTTCCTCCCTCTCTGAGTGCTGGGCGGTGATGTGCGAATTTGGTGTGGTCTTCCGTGGCTTGGAGGAGCGCTTGATTCCGCTGCTCCGCAAGATGGAGGTACGGGGGCTGAAGTCTCTCGCCCGAGATAGATCTGACGCCGGCACGACAGAGCTTGAACAGGAGTTTGCTGCCATCGCAGGAGTCGTCCAAGTGCTGCAGATTCCTGCAGGACAGCGGACTACGCGAGTTGCTATCGATTTCATGTGGCACACCACAGGGGTCACGAATCCCGACAGCACGCTCGAGGTGGTTGAGGCGTTCCTGTCCAGCAACGAAAAGGATCCTGTCGGTATCCGTAGGAAAGTCATGTCCGATCCGGCGCTTCCCTATCATGGCGTGTGTCTTCACCTCGATGGCGCTCCGGAGTCCGTACCGAATTCGGGGTTCACTGAGTACCGGCAGTTCGCGACGCCACTCGAATGCGACGTGATGCCCACGAGACCCCCTAACCTGCCCCCTGGATTCACGGACTTGTGGCTCATCGGGAAGTTCAGGCGAGGGTGGCACTGGAACAGTGACTCGGGTTGGACTTTCGTCGTCGCTCCCAGCTCGGTCGGCAGGAGCGACCCTGATTCGCCGAGCGTGCGCAGTGGATCGATCGGGGCCGACTTGTCTGACTCAGTTCCTTGATGGCGGGAGATCGAGGAAGCGAGACGGGGCAAGTCGCCTGAGCGGTGGATGGTGGTACCGTTTGGGGTGCCCAAGGCAGTAGCCGAGGGAAGTGGGTACGTGTAGGAGGTCTCCGGAGCGTAAGTACCCCCTGTGGGCAGCTCCACCCAGCGGTTTCCAGCCTTGCGCGCCCATCATGCTCGAGAAGAACCCCACCCACGGGTGGGGTCTTCTCGTTGTCAGAGCATGAACACCTCGACTGCATTACGTCCGGCGGCACGTGGTGCTCTGAGCGACTGTGCTGTTTGACGATCCTCAAACAGCACACCCCGAAACGGTCCGGCACTCGATCGTGTCCTGCGGAAGACGGCCATCCGACCGTCCTGTTTATGTGGGAACAATCGCTCCACCACACGGAAATTGCCGCGGGTCAGCCGCTCGATCGCGGCGATGGCCTGCGCATCCGTGAAATCCTCCGGGTTCAATTCTCTACCCAGGCGCCTCCAGTGCCGGTTCAGCACGAACAGCAGCTCGTCTTTGCCCAGGGCACGGTAGCGATGCGAGAACCCCAGCCGGCTGAACAACTGAGGGTAGTGCCGGAAGCGCTGGTCAATACCGGGCATGCCGATGAACATGATCGCCACACCGTCACGATCGTGGATGTCGCGCAGCATCTCCAGGGCGGTGGGAGGCAGACGTTCTGCCTCATCAATAATGATCAGTTGGGTGAGCTTCTCGCCACTGGATCTGCGCATGTGGAGCCTGTCCCGCTGTCCGGTGGCCATCAGATGCTCCATGATGCAGACGTCGAGTTTGCCCCGGTAAAATTCGATGTCACGGATCAACGTCCGGTACTTCGGTTGCACCTCAGGGGTGTAGAACACGGTGCGCGCCCGATGAGCCGTCGCGTAGATGGCCAGGTCAGATTCACTGCGTGGACCCCAGTCGTCAATGAACGAGCCCAGAGCATCCCAGTGGGCATAGCGTCTGGCGGACTGTGTTTTGCCGACTCCTGCATCACCGTGGCAGATGCCGATGGTGGCGTCTTTGCGGATCGCGTTGGCGAACTCGACGAAGCGGCGGTGCTCTTTGGTGACGATGAAGTCGCGGTTCATGGTGACAGGTCCTCTTCATAGGTCCGCAGGCGAGACGTACGACCACGCGGCCGTGGCGCTTCGGCGCTCACATCGGGGTTCACAGGGGCAAGGTCTGATGGGCGTGGCTCGTGGATGGGGATGCGCTCGTTGATCCCGGCACGTAGTTGACGCCGTCGGCGTCGACGAGCGGCCTGGATATCGGCCAGGCTGTAGCGCTGGTTGGGGTGGTCTTCATCGACAGCGACGCACAGCAACGTGTCGTGGTCGTAGACCCGGATCTCGGAGAGATCCCGCGGGTCGTAGCGGATGGTGACGTCATGGCCGACAAAAGGTGCCAGGGTCGGGCTGATGTAGCGCTGGCCTTGGAAGTGGATGCCGTCTCGCTGGACTCAGCGGTGGGTGGAGACCCGCAGCAGGAGTCCGTCGAGTTCTTCAAGGTTCTCCGGCATTCTGGGGATCCACCCCTGCCCGATCCACGCGGCTTTCGGGCTGGTGTTGATTGAAGAATGCGTGCGCTGGTTGTAGCTGCTGATGAACTCGCCGACGGCGGTATCCAGGCTCGTCAGGTCTAGTACGGGGTGTGGGTTGCGGACGCCGGGGGCGAGGTGGCCGGGCAGGGTGGTGAGAAGTTCGGTGTTGACGGTGCTGAAGAACCGCTCGATCTTGCCGCGGCCCTGCGGACGGGCGATGGTCGAGTGGATGATCCGGATCTTCAGTGCTGTCGTGGTGTACGTGATATGGCCACTGGTGAAGTCGGAGCCGTGATCGACGTAGAGGACGTCGGGAATACCGCACATCGCCCAGGTGGGGTCTGTTTTTCGCCAGATCGCCTGGCGTAGTGCCAGGGCGGTGTTCATTGCCGAGGGTGCGGTGGTGGTGACCATGTAGCCGCACACTGCCCGGGAGTAGTCGTCGATGATGATGGTGAGCCAGGGGCGAGTCGGGGTGCCGTCCGGGTTCTGGATGAGGATGTCGAGTTGGGTGTGATCGGCCTGCCAGATGGCGTTGGGGTGTTCAGCCCGGTGCCGGTAGACCAGTTCGTGTCGATCTCGGTAGGACGTCGGGCCCTCCAATGCGAGGGTGACCATCGCCGGGTCAAGGGCTTGGATGATGCTGCGCACGGTGGCGTAGCTGGGTGGTTTCAGCGATAGTTGTTGTGCTCGACAGCTCACGAGGCGATGCAGGGCGGCGATCGATGGGCGTGGCTTGGTGAGACCAAGGTGTTCGATGTAGGCGACGAGTTCCGCGGATATGCGATGGGCTCCGGCGTCGGATCGTGTGGTGTTGCGTAGCCCGCGGATTCCGTCGGCGCGGTATCGGGCTACCCACCGGGATAGGGTTCGGGTGCTGATGTCGGTGGCCTGTGCCAGGTCGGTCAGGGTGATGTCGTCTTCGATGTGGAGCCGGAGGATCTCCCAGCGTTGCATCTCGTCCATCACCGTCACCTCACGCGCTGGTCATTGTGTCCGTGTCAGGCGGGCAGTGCTGACTGTCGTCGTTTGGCGCCCTGCAGATGGCGGTACAGTGTCGCCCGTGACCAGCCGACCATGCTCGCGGCGTCTTCGGCACTGCGGCCTTTGGCTCGTTCCTCGGCGACGATGGCGAGTTTGCGGTCGACCACCTCTGGATCCACAGGTGGTCGGCCGAAGCGGGTGCCGTTGGACTTTGCTGCGGCGATGCCGGCGTTGACGCGTTCGGTGATCAGTTCTCGTTCGTACTCAGCCAGGGTGCCCAGCATGCCGAGCATCAACCGGCCCGAGGAGGTCTCCGGGTCGATGCCGTCGGAGACGGACTTGATTTTCACGTCTCGTTCGCGTAACAGGTTCACCGTGTTGAGTACATCGAGTAGGGACCGGCCCAGCCGGTCGATGCGCCACACCACCACCGTGTCACCGGGTTGAGCGTAGGCGAGGAGCTTCTTCATCCCCGGACGCTCAGTGGCGTTTTTCGCCCCGGAGGTGACATCGCTGAAGACATCACGGTCCTGAACCCCGGCGGTGACCAAGGCGTCGTGTTGAAGAGTCGGATCCTGACCGACGGTGGACACCCGGGTGTAGCCCAACAGTCTCATGACCACCATCATGCCTCACCAAACCCCAGATTGGAAGAAGGTGGAACACATTACGGTGAGACAGGTATACGAGACAGTTTTCGGGTCGATTCTCGCAGGAGCGCCCTGTTTCAGTGCGTTCGCCGTAGATGTCTTGTAAACCTTTAGCATTTCAAGACAAGAGAGAACGGGCAGTACAGTTTTGTACTACTACTCATTACCTAGCCCGAGCCGAGGGAGAACATCAGACAGAATTGTTTCTGCCAGCGCATGCACGTTGCTTGCTGCCGTACCTCCGTGGAGGCGTAGGTACTCACCCACCAATCTGACCCCGGCGGCGTATCCAGCACCAGTCGGCAGACCGACCGGGTCAGGTCCACATGACAGTTTTGGATGACCGGGACAGGGCAGGTCAGGCATCCGCGTGCTGTGGTATGGTTCACCCCATGGGCGCAATGAATGCAATTTTCACCACCTTCGGTCGGCTCCGGAACCCCGGAGCCGCCGGTGGGTGTGTGCGCTAACGGGGGACGTTCCACGGAGGTAGAGACACCCACCGCTCAGCTTGTCCAGCCGGGCGGCCTTTTCGGCATGCCCGGAGCACGATATCTGCTGCGGAGTGTCTTTCCATGCCTACCTACAGGCCGAACAAGGGCCGTCACGAGAACGGCCAGAACTACCTCGTCAATGAGGCGACGATCAGACGGATCGTCGACCTCGTCCCCGTCAACGCCTCCGTCCCGGTCATCGAGATCGGCCCGGGACACGGGGCGCTGACCTTTCCCCTTCAGGATCGTGTCTTGGCTGCCGGTGGATCGTTGACCGCCGTCGAGATCGACCCGGCCTCTGTCCGGTGGTTGGAGAAGCGGCTGCGCCCGGAGGTCCACCTGTACGAGCAGGATGTCCTTGATTTTGTGCTTCCGGACGGCCCGCACGTCCTGGTGGGGAACCTGCCGTTCCACCTGACCACCGCGATCCTGCGGCACGTCCTTCACTCACCGGGGTGGACCCACGCGGTGCTCCTGGTGCAGTGGGAGGTCGCGCGCCGCCGCGCCGGTGTCGGTGGTGCCACGATGATGACTGCCCAGTGGTGGCCGTGGGTCGACTTCGAACAGTACGGGCGGGTGCCGTCCACGCATTTCCGTCCCCGCCCCACCGTCGACGCCGGTGTCCTGGTGATACGTCGCCGGGAGGAACCTCTCGTGGACTGGTCGGAGCGTGCGCGGTACGCGTCCTTCGTCCATGACGTGTTCACCGGCAAGGGCCGTGGCGTCGCCGACATCGTGTCCCGGGTTGTGGGGCGTCGGCGTGCGCGACGGTGTGCCCAGGTCTTGCGTGAGGCCGGTGTTCCGGCACACGCACTGCCGAAACAGTTGGACGCGGGGCAGTGGGCCACACTGTTTACGGCCGTGGGGTGCTAAAGGCAAGCTGATCGCGATACCATCAGCCGCTCCGACCGATGTCGGCAGGAGAAGAAGTGCCATCCCTTCCGGATCCTGGCGCAGAGAAATCCTAAAGACGGCACCGTTTGCCATGCGAAGAGCAATGTCTTCCCGGTCCACCAGACCAGCACGCCATAGAGTGATCAAGAATCCACGACATATAGCGATCACATTCACACCTGTTTAACCGTCCTGCATGTCGGTCTCGTATAGCTGACCCAAACAGCACTATCGTCGCCTCATGGACGGAATCCTGATCGGCTATGCCCGATGCAGCACCGCGGGCCAAGATCTGCGAGCGCAACGCACAGCCCTCAAACGCCTCGGAGTCCCCGATGAGCGGATCTACACCGACAAGGGCTACACCGGCCGCAACCGACACCGGCCCGGCCTGCGCGAAGCACTCGCCGCCTGCCGCGAAGGCGACACCCTCGTCGTCACCAAACTCGACCGCCTCGGTCGCTCCGCCGTTGACCTCCGGGCAATCGCCGACGAACTCGAAGCCAAAGGCACCCGCCTGAGCATCGGCGGCTCCGTCCACGACCCGACCGATCCCACCGGCAAACTCTTCTTCGGCATGTTGTCGCTGATGGCCGAGTTTGAATCCGACCTCATCCGCGCCCGCACCCGCGAAGGCATGGCCGAAGCGAAGAAGGCCGGCCGCCTCAAAGGCAAGCAACCGAAGCTGTCCGCCTTGCAGCGCAAACGCCTGCTCGCCGACTACGAATCCGGCGAGTACACCGCCAGCCAGCTCTGCGAGATCAGCGGCCTGTCGCGTTCCGCGATGTACGCCACCCTGCGCCGAGCCCGAGAAGAAGCTGCACTCTCCCGCACCTGAGCGTCCAGGACGCCCGGCCCGCAAGCTACTCGCGGGCCGAGGGAACCCGACCCGCGAGCCGATCTCACCGATCGCCGTTGCCCACCGTCTCCTCTCTCAATGCCGCCCTGACGCTTCGGGCCGTCATCTTGACCACTTCCCACACAGCAACGAACCCGACCGCATATTGCACCAGATAGATCAACATGCCCCGCAGCATGGATTACGGGTTCTCCACCCTGCGCTGACCAGCACTTCTGACGGCGACGTGCAGCAAGAGCTCAGGTCGAAGTCGTCGCCGAAGCGAAGGCCGGCGGACTCAAGGCAAGCAGCCGAAGCTGTCCACCTTGCAGCGCAAACGCCTGCTCGCCGACTACGAATCCGGCGAGTTCACTGCCGGCCAGCTCTGCGAGATCAGCGGACTCCCGCTTCTGCGATGGACGCACGCTACGGCGTGCACAAGAAGAATTAGCGGTCTAATCCGATTTCATCCATTCGATCACTTCGTCGCGCGCCGACTGAGCAACGAGCAGCGAGCCCTCACCTTCTGCCTCGCCTTCCACATTCGTCGCTGTGGCGCGCCAAGAATATCGAATTTTCTCCGCCCCGGCATGGTTAAAAGGAATCATCAAGACGACCGCGGGTTCCGTCTCGAAGGGCTTCTTTTGTTTGCGTAGATCAGGAACTCGAACAGTGAGGATAACATCGTCTCCATCTGCGTCCCATGATGAGAACAGCGGCGGAGGATTGTAGACCGGAAAATCCTGAACGTGCCCGCCAAATACGACGCCAAGACTCCGGGGTTTCTGCAGTGGAGTCCAAACGTCGGTGAACGCATCCTCGGAAGGGTCGAGTCCTCGTACCCCAGAGAAAACGATCTCTACCTCCAGATCCTTGAGGATCTTGCTGGTGGAAAGTTCGACCACTATGGGTAGCCCGGCCGCCGCTGCGATCTTGTCGTCGAATGAAGGCAAGTTTGCGCGCGTGCGGGTGGCCCATTGCTTAATTTCGTCGACCGACAATACCGATGAGGTCGAGTTAACGGAGGCGAAACTCCGGGCGATCATGTCATTGGCCGAAAATTTCTCTTCTTGTTCCGCCGACGACTTCAACTCATGGTCGATAAGTACCTCGATAAGTTCAGGGAGGTCTGGATAGTGCCAAACCTGATTTGCGTCGAGGGAGACGTCGAGATCAAATTTTTGGGCAGAGCGGGCGGGAGTTGGCTGAACCGAATCTTTCCTCGCCTTTAACTCTCGAGCGTCCTGCCACAGCGTTGTCTCGACCTTATCAATCAAGGATTCGGAAGACTTATATGTGTGATATAGCCCGCTTGTATTGTCGTGGAAAGTCTCTCGATACGTTTTGAGGTCATTCCACTCTGTCATCTTCTCTGAACTGTTGGCGATGGCTATCGGGAGGCTGTCGCCCTCCCAAAAGAACATGTGCGCCATCCCGGTCTCACGCCTAGCTTCAGCCTCTTCGACGGTGCCCGAATATTCGTTTCGGGGGGTCGGCGTGCCTAGGCGGTACTTGAACAACGCAAGGATCACATCCGCATGATCGGTGATCTGCTCGTTGATGATCGCCTGACCATCCACGCCCGCGCGTAGGACCGGGACCGTATTGGTCGAATGGTGCTGGGGGACGAATACGACGCCCATGTCCTTGGCATGACTGCTGTTCCACTTCGCGATGGTGGCCTTGACTGCTTCAACTTCTTCGGCAGTGTCGCCAGGACCCGAAATCATCACAAGTGCAGCTATCGCCTGGAACGTCATGGGCATAGTGAATCACCCGACGTCGACTGCCTCGGTAACTGTCTCGGTTCGGGGTGTCGATGTCGAGGGGTGTCCTGTTCCCGGGGGGCGATCCGCCCCCCGGACCCCCTTCGGGTCGTGTCGGGTGTCGACGAGCAGTGTGGTCGAGGGTCGGTGTGGCAGTCGGATCTTTGCCTCGTTGGTCTCGGGGT